>CALZHS010000285.1 GCA_945787265.1 uncultured Gammaproteobacteria bacterium
GCCGAGCCGACCGTGCTGAAGGAAGATTACGCCAAGTGGATGCTGGACGACCCGCGCGTCAACTTTGCCATCACTACCCGTGGCGAGCGTAAAGGTCTCGACCATCTCGGCATCCAGGTCGAGGACGGCGACGAACTCGGTGAAGTCTACTCGCGCCTGAAAACCGCGGGAGCGCCGATGATCGAGGAAGGCGCGACCACCTGCTGTTACGCCAACTCGGAGAAGAGCTGGGTCTTCGATCCCGACAGCATTGCCTGGGAAACTTTCCTGACGCTTGGTGAAAGCCCGGTTTACGGCACCGATATCGTCAAGAATGCCAACCGCGATTCAGCCTGCTGCGGCCGCCCCGAACCCGAGGCCGAAAAATCGGGTTCCAGCTGCTGCTAGCGGCATCTCGACTCAAAAAAACAGAACCGGAAGCTAAACGATAATGGGCATCTTCGAACGTTACCTGTCACTGTGGGTGGCACTTTGCATCGCGGCTGGCGTGGCCTGCGGTGTCGCGTTGCCGCAACTTTTCCAGCTGGTTGCCAGCATCGAGTACGCCAGCGTCAACCTGGTGGTCGCGGTTCTCATCTGGATCATGATTTACCCGATGATGGTGAACGTCGATTTCGCGTCGATCAAGGATGTCGGCAAGAAACCGCGCGGACTGTGTATCACGCTGGTGGTTAACTGGCTGATCAAGCCTTTTACCATGGCCGCACTCGGCGTGCTGTTCTTCGAGCATGTCTTCGCCGGACTGGTCGATCCCCAAACCGGCAGGGAATACATCGCCGGCATGATCCTGCTAGGCGTTGCCCCCTGCACCGCGATGGTGTTTGTCTGGAGCCAAATGGTGCGTGGCGACGCCAACTACACGCTGGTGCAGGTTTCCATCAACGACATCATCATGGTGTTCGCGTTCGCACCGATCGCGGCCCTGCTGCTCGGCGTAACCGATATCGTAGTACCCTGGGAGACGCTGCTGCTATCGGTAGTCCTGTACGTGGTTATTCCACTGGCGGCAGGCTACATGACTCGCAAGATGCTGGATAACACAGGCAACCACGAGCACATCGCGGATTTCACCGCGAAAATCAAACCTTTCTCGGTCATGGGATTACTGGCAACCGTCGTGTTGTTATTCGGATTCCAGGCGCAGACCATCATCGACAAGCCGATGGTTATCCTGCTGATCGCAATTCCGTTATTGATCCAGAGTTACGCAATTTTCGCCGTTGCCTTTGGCTGGGCTTACCTGTGGCGGGTACCATTTGACACCGCGGCGCCGGCGGCACTGATCGGCACCTCCAATTTCTTCGAGCTCGCGGTAGCGGTTGCGATCAGCCTGTTTGGCCTGAACTCGGGCGCCGCGCTTGCGACCGTGGTCGGCGTGTTGGTCGAAGTGCCGGTCATGTTATCGCTGGTGGCCTTCGCCAACCGCACCCGGCCGCACTTCGCCTGAACCCTGGTCGCCGTCATCCCGCGACTCGATCGTGGGATCCAGATGTACCCGCAACCAGTCCATCCTGCCGGAATCCGCCGGCTCGACGCATCGGGTCGAGGCGCGGTAATGAAATCATCATAAAAAAGCACTGGCTTCGCCAGTTGCGACGGGCTTGTTGCAGGATCCCGCGTGATTCACGCGGGAACTATCGTCAGGACCAGGGAAACGGGCTGCTCGATACCGGGTGCAACTTGCCCTCGGCGTAACGCGAGAAGCGAAACGGCTCCAGTAACCTGCTTTTCTGACCGCATAGCTCTTCGGCAACCAGCTTGCCGACGCCGAGCATCTTGTAGCCGTGGTTGGAATCGGCGATCAGGTAGCAGTTTTCACGGAACACGTCGAACACCGGGAAACTGTCCGGAGTGAAAGAACCGATACCGCCGGAAGGCTCATTCTTGTAGTACTCGAACTTGCCTTCGAAACGCTTCTGACAATGTGCCAGCGCGGAGACCCACATGTGCGCAAAGTCTTCGCCGACCACGAAATCGGGGGAATCGACGCCATAGGGATCGACCGCGACATCATCCGGGTCGGTGTCGATCGCGTAAGGCGCAGCACCACCCTGGATACCACCGAAATGAAAATCGGGCTTGTAGTAAATGCCCCACATCTTGTCGGTGATCAGGCTGCCATCGTAAGTCGAATACAGCGGCGCGTTGCTGTCGACATGGATAACCGGCGGGAACTGACCATCGTTGGTTTTCTGCAGCTCGGGATCAACGCCGAGCGTGCCTTCCTGCAATGACCAGTAAATCCACATCGGTACGTTGTCATGCATGCGGCCATCCGCCCCCTTGATGCTGATGGTTTTTGGCAGTTCGAGCATATCCCACACCGTCTTGGCCCAGGGTCCGGCGCCAATGACAACCTGGTCGCAACCGATATCGCCCTTGTCGGTTTCGACGGCACTGATCGCAGCACCGGCCGAATCGCTCTTGAAACCAGTTACCTTGCAACCGGTCAAAATACGTACGCCCTCGTTTTCCGCCCTGGTGGCCAGAGCATATATTGCTTTCGTATTGTTGGCATAACCGCCGCGTTTTTCGTGCAGCACCGAGGTGATACCCTGGGCCTGCCAGTCATGGAACATGCTCTTCATATAGTCCGCTGATTCTTTCTCACCCTCGATGAAGGTGGATTCATAACCGATGTCCTTCTGCTGCTGCGCAATCGTAGCCACGTCGGCACGCATGCTTTCCGGACTGATTTGCATGTAGCCTACCGGGTGGTAGCTATAACCTTCGGGATCGGTTTCCCAGACGCTGACGCTGTGCGCCATCAATTCACGCATTGCCGGCTGGAAGTAATTGTTACGCACCACGCCGCATGCAATACCGGAAGCACCGGCAGCAATGCCGCTTTTGTCGACGACCAGGATATCCTTGCCATCACCCTTGCCCTGGGCTTTTAACTGCTGTGCCAGGTGATAGGCGGTACTGAGACCGTGAATGCCCGCGCCAATGATCAGATATTTCACATGTGTAGGAATTGCCATTGTTTGACCCGCTCTGTTTGTTATAGCTTGCGCCAATGGAGCACAGCCGTTGCACTCCGCATTGATTAGCCTGTGAAGATTATCCGAAATGGATCAGCTAACGCCGAACTAGAACGACCTAGGCAAAGACAATAACGACATGACACTTCGAGCCCGCAGCAGGAAAATAAGGGCTCCTAGACGAGCGTCTCGATGGCCTTGCGGATGCGCTCGACGGCCTGCTCTACGCGCCGCCGCGGGCAACCGAAATTAAGCCGCATGAAGCGCACATCACCAAAATCGCGGCCGGGCGACATGCCGACGCCGGCATTTTCGAAGAATTCCACCGGATCTTCCAGGCCGAGTGCAGACACGTCAATCCAGGCCAGGTAGGTCGCCTCGATCGGACCCAGTTGCAATCCCGGGATACGGTTGATCGCATCGATCAGGTAATCCCGGTTGGCGGCAAGGTATTCACACTGCTGTCGATTCCATTCGTCGCCGAATTCGTAAGCCGCCTCGGCTGCAGCGAGCCCCATCAGGTTCACATGCGGAACGATGTACGGGTTGGTCTTCATGCCACGGCGCAGGCGAGGATTCGGAACAATCGCGAAGGCGCAGCCCAGTCCCGCCAGGTTAAACGTCTTGCTCGGCGCCATCAGGGTAATGCTGTGTTGCTCGATGTTCGGATTGAGCGACGCGATCGGGATATGCGATTTGTCTCTGTCGAGAACCAGGTCGCAGTGTATTTCATC
>CALZHS010000286.1 GCA_945787265.1 uncultured Gammaproteobacteria bacterium
CGTTATGAACTACCATGACGGCCTTGATTTCGTGCGTCTTGTCGGCGCTTAACCGGGCTTCGACCTCGGCCGGATCGACCCCGTGGCGCCAGTCGCCCTCGACGAAATCGACCTGCAGACCGAGATCCAGCGCGATGCCCCGCCACAGCGTGGCGAATTGACCGGTTTCGAACATCAATACCCGGTCACCCGGGGACAGGGTGTTGACCAGGGCCGACTCCCAGGCGCCGGTTCCCGAGGCCGGGAATATGACCACGTCAGCCTCGGTCTTGAAAACCTGCTTCATGCCGTTTAAGACGTCCCTGGTGAGACCGGCAAAATCAGGACCGCGGTGATCCATGGTCGGCATATCCATCGCCCGCAATACTCGATCGGGAACATTGCTCGGTCCTGGGATTTGCAGGAAGTGACGTCCGGCGAGACTGACCATTTTGATCTCCTGGAATGAAATATTTTTCTCTGGCCCGGAATCGTGCCTGACCCGGGTGCCTAGTGCAAGCATGGCCTTGGTATCGTTGAGTTCAGGTCGACCGTGCAGAAAACCGTATTCGTAGCCGTTTAATTTAATCGTTACTGACGGGCATTTTTCTCTTATAGTCTGCGTTTTAAAGCAGCAGCAGGGTACGGCCTTGGCCACAGATAACAGCTCAAGATCCGGCGCCAGCGCGGCTGGCGCGCGTATCGGTGACAGCACCCTGGCGCGCAGGTTACGTGGCGAGCTCGAAGGGGAAGTCCTGTTCGATGCGTTCAGTCGCGGTCGTTACAGCACCGATGCCTCGATTTACCAGATCGAACCGATTGGGGTGGTGGTGCCGCGCCATAGGCAGGATATCCAGCGCACCATTCAGATTGCCGCGGACGAGGGTATTCCGGTGCTGCCGCGCGGTGGCGGAACCTCGCAGATCGGGCAGACGGTGGGAACCGCGCTGGTTATAGATAACAGCAAGTATTTTAACCAGGTCGGCGAGTTTGACCCCGAGTCGCGTTCCATCTGGGTCGAGCCGGGGCTGGTGCTCGATCAACTCAATCGCTGGCTGAAACCCAACGGGCTTTTCTACCCGGTCGATGTGTCGACCGGCAACCGTGCCACCCTCGGCGGCATGGCCGGCAACAACAGTTGCGGCGCGCGCTCTATTCGTTACGGCAACATGGTACACAACGTGCGCGCGATCAATGCGATTTTAGCCGATGGTAGCAGTGCACGCTTCGCCGCACTGGCGAATGCCGACCAAGATGGCTCCCACGCCGAGCTGATGCACAAATTGAGAGAACTGGGGCAGCGTGAGGCGGATGAAATTGCGCGCCGGTTTCCGCAGCTGTTGCGGCGTGTTGGTGGTTACAATATCGATGAATTGGTTAATGCTGAATCGGGAAGCCTCGCAAGATTGCTGGTCGGCTCGGAAGGAACGCTGGCGTTTTTCACCCGACTGCAGCTTGAACTGCAGCCGATCCCGCCGCACAAGATCCTGGGGGTATGTCACTTCCCGACCTTTCACCAGGCGATGGATTCGGCCCAGCATATTGTCAAACTCGATCCGAGCGCGGTGGAACTGGTCGATCGCACGATGATCGATTTATCGCGCGAGATCCCGATGTTCCGCGCCACCGTCGATGGTTTTGTCCAGGGTGAGCCGGATGCGCTGCTGCTGGTCGAATTTGCCGGTGAAGATCGTAACCAGCAAGTCGGCCAGCTTGCCCGGTTGGTCGAGCTGATGGCTGACCTTGGCTTTCAGGATGCGGTGGTCGAGGTGCTCGACCCCGAATTCCAGGCAGCCGTCTGGGAGGTGCGCAAGGCCGGGCTCAACATCATGATGTCGATGAAAGGCGACGGCAAGCCGGTTTCCTTTGTCGAAGACTGTGCGGTGCAGCTGGAAGACCTGGCGGAATACACCGATCGGCTGACGCGGGTGTTCGAGAAACACGGCACCACGGGGACCTGGTACGCCCATGCCTCGGTTGGCTGTCTGCACGTCCGTCCGATACTCAATATGAAGGACCCAAGCGGAGCGCAAAAAATGCGCGCGATCATGGAGGAAACGCTCGAAATTGTGCAGGAATATAAGGGTTCTCATTCCGGCGAGCACGGTGACGGCCTGGCGCGCTCCGAATTTCATGAACGCATGTTTGGCAGCCGCATGCTGGGGGCATTCGAGGCGGTCAAGGATGCTTTCGATCCGGCTGGCCTGTTTAATCCTGGCAAGATCGTGCGCGCGCCGCGCATGGATGATCGCTCGCTGTTTCGCTTTAAGCCGGATTACCGGGTCAAGTCGTTGAAAACCGTACTGGACTGGTCCGAATGGGGTGGGTTTGGCGCAGCGGTCGAGATGTGCAATAACAACGGCGCCTGCCGCAAGGCGAACGTCGGCGTCATGTGCCCTTCCTACCGCGTTACCGGGGACGAGCAACATTTGACGCGCGGTCGCGCCAACACGCTGCGACTCGCGATCAGCGGTCAACTCGGCGCCGACGCGTTCGTCTCCGATGCGATGTACGACACCATGGATTTATGTGTTGGCTGCAAGGGATGTAAACGCGAATGTCCCACCGGCGTCGATATGGCGAAGATGAAAGTGGAGTTTCTGCATCACTATCACCAGCATCATCGGCGTTTGCTTAAGGACCGATTAATCGCCCATTTGCCGCGCTATGCGCCACTCGCGGCGCGCTTCAGTTATATCCTGAACCTGCGTGACCGCGTTGCTTCGCTGGCACAGCTGAGTGAGAAACTTCTCGGGTTGAGCGCCCGGCGCAGCCTGCCGCAATGGCGCACGGACCAATTTGACGAGCGCGTGGAAGTAGCGGCCGGCACTGCCGGTGCCAAGGGCGAAGTCGTGTTGCTGGTAGATACCTTCAATCGCTACTTTGAACCCGACAATGCGCGTGCCGCGCAAGCAGTGCTGGTCGCCGCCGGTTACCGGGTACAGCTGGTGCAGGCACTTGATGGCGATCGTCCGCTGTGTTGCGGGCGTACTTACCTGGCGACGGGCATGGTGGAGCAGGCACGCACCGAAGCGCGGCGTCTGCTGGACGCGCTCAGGCCTTTTGTCGAACGCGGTGTTCCGATAATTGGCCTGGAGCCTTCCTGCTTGCTGACGCTGCGCGACGAATTCCAGAGCCTGTTACCCGGTGAGGACACGAACCTGCTGGCTGGGCAGGCGCTGCTGCTAGAAGAATTTCTCGCCCAGCAGCAGCTGGCGGGTCAGTTGCAGCTCAAATTAAAACCATTAAAAGCCCGACGGGCACTGGTGCACGGCCATTGCCATCAGAAGGCGTTTGCCACAATGGCCGCGATGCAAGAGGCCTTAAGTCTGATCCCGGAGCTCGAAGTTGAAGTGATCGATTCCGGCTGTTGCGGCATGGCCGGCGCCTTTGGTTACGAGGCCAGTCATTATGATCTGTCGATGAAAATGGCGGAGCTCAATTTGCTACCGGCAGTGCGTGGCGCCGAAAGTGATACCCTGATTATCGCCAATGGCACCAGCTGTCGGCACCAGATCCAGGATGGTGCGCACCGCGCATCCCGGCACATTGCGCGTGTGCTGCAAGACGCGTTACTCGAAAACTAACGACAATGATTAGCGGAAACAGCGCAGTAATGCGCAAGGCGATGCTGGACGCGCTCTCGCTGCCGGCCTTTATTCTGCTGTTCACGATGATGGGATTCGGCTCGCTCGCGCGCGGTGCCGGATTC
>CALZHS010000287.1 GCA_945787265.1 uncultured Gammaproteobacteria bacterium
ATAATTCCCGTCATCGTTGCTGAAGCCAAGGGTTGATCTCAATCAAGAATTCGGTTTTTAAAAGGTTTAGCCTTACTATATAAGCTTAATTGTTCTGGGAGAATATCCAGGGCATTGGTTGAACCGTAATTGAAATACTCACTGGTTTGAGTAAATAGCTATGCCGGCTTCAGAGATTGTCTTTGTATTGGTGGTACTTCTTGGCATAGCCATGGTGGTGACTGGTACCTGCCGTAACCTGCCGGTTCCGTTCACGGTAATCCTGGTCCTGATCGGCATGCTGCTGGGCTACCTGTCCCATGTGCTGCACTTCATGGAACCGCTGCAGGGATTTACCTTAAGTCCCGAAATCATGCTATTCGTGTTTCTACCCGCGCTCATATTTGAATCCGGGTTTGCACTGGATGCGCGGCAGATGATCAAGGATTTGCCGCCGATATTGATCCTCGCCATACCCGCAATGCTCATGTCCACCTTTGTTGTCGGCCTGGGGGTCTGGTGGGCTCTGGATATCAAGCTCATCGTCGCCCTGGTGTTCGGCGCCCTGATCTCCGCTACCGATCCGGTCGCGGTGGTCGCACTATTCAAGGAGCTGGGTGCCCCGAACCGCCTGAATGTCCTGGTCGAGGGTGAATCCCTGCTGAACGATGCTACTGCGATTGTGGCTTTTTCGATACTACTCGGAATAGCCGTAGAGGGTGGGGGCATCAGCTGGTCCGATGCCGATAACATATTCCTGGAATTTCTGAGGGTATTTATCGGGGGCGCCTTGTTCGGCGCCTTGCTGGGATTCGTGGTGTGTGAATTGTTATATCGAATGCATAGTGGAATCAGCGTTATTCTGACGTCATCGATCATCATTGCCTACGCGAGCTTCGTCATTGCCGAGCACAGTTTTCACGTATCGGGCGTCATGGCCGTGGTCGGATCTGCCATCGCCCTGAGGCGATTCGGAGTTACGCGGTTTCGCCAGGATACTACTCATTCCATCCACGAGGTCTGGGAAGTCATCGCCCTGTCCTGTAATTCGCTGCTGTTTTTACTGGTCGGCTTATCTATCAGCATCGGCACGCTTTTCAACCAGCTCGGGCCTATAGCCATCGCGATCGCTTTAGTATTAAGCGCACGGGCACTGTCGATTTATAGCATTGTTCCCCTGGCGGTAAAATGGTTTAAGCTGCCACACATCAGCATGGGCGAACGTCACATAATGTGGTGGGGCGGGCTCAAGGGGGGCCTGGCTATCGCCGTGGTGCTTTCAATACCCAGCGATCTGCCGGAACGCCAGTTCCTGTTCGAAGTCACGCTCGGAGTCGTCCTGTTTACGCTGTTGATCAGCGCGCCCACGATACGCCCGTTGATGCATTTTCTCGGATTGAGCGAGTTTTCCAGGGGGGAAGAGCTAGAGTACCGAAACTCGCTCCAGGGTGCTGAAGAAACCTCCCAGAAATATTTGTCGAGTCTGGCCGCGAGCAAGATTATTCCCAGGGGTACGGTTACCCCTTTGCAGGAACAGATTCATCAAACCTTTTCCAGTGTTAGCGATGAGGACGAGACAAAAGCCCATGAAAACGACGAATATTTTGCCGAATTCAGGGCATACCGAGTGGAGCGAGAATCCTTAAAGTCGCTCTACGAGACCGGCGTTATCAGCCAGTATATTTATCTCGATATGAACAACAGGTTGCATGCCGTGCAGGAATCGCTGCGACTGGGTGAAGCCGGGATTGGCGAGGTCGACCAGTCGGAGGAACTTACTCTGTTTCAACGACTCGAGATATTCGTGCTGGGTAAAATTCGTGAAAAATCCTGGCTCGCCGGGTGGCTTTCGAAATACCAGGAACAAAGGACAGTGAACCGGGTGCAACGCAACCTGGCGCATATCCTGCTAAGCGACGACGTCATAGCAATGCTTGGCCGGCAGGATGATTTGCTTGAAGACGCCAGGAACAGCGCGATATCTGCGTACGAGGAACGCAAAAAATACTACCGTAAACAGCTCAAGCAAATCAGAAAATATTACCCCAAATACTATCTGCAATTTCTCGAACGACTCACGACGCGATCGATGATCAACAGCGGCTGGAACCGGATAAAGTCCGAGTTTGCGCATGGTGATCTCTCTGCCAAGGGCTTCAACCTGATACAGACCAGGGTAGCATCAGTGTTAGCGGAGGTTGACGAATCGCCGCTAATTTTCTCGAAAACGGTTAGCTCCATATCCGAATACCTGGAAGAAATTGACCTGTTTCATGATTTAACCGACAGGGATTTTGCGTTCCTTGAGAAGAATGCTTCGATAGTCACGTATTTAGCCGGCGATACCATCATGGGCCGCTTTGAAACGGGTATAGATTTCTACGTGCTGGTCGACGGCAAGGCGACCGTCTGGATCAAGGACGCATTCAGTCGCGAGCAGTTCATGGCGGAGTTCGTGAAGGGGGACTTTATGGGCGAATCAGGCCTGTTGGCCAAGCAAAAAAACCGCAAACATCACCGCAGCGCCACGATAAAAGCGGAAACACCCTGCACGCTGATCAGGATCTCACCCGATACCATGTCGCGGATTCTCTGGAAATACCCGCAAATCCTGAACTCGATACGCGAGATCAACGAGGCCCGTTTAAGCGTGCGGCCGAAGAGCACCGATGAGCTGCGCGTCTACAAACCCTCGAAAGGTCGCAAGTAAAACGACACCCAGGGTAACCCATGACTGGTGCCCTCGAGCCGGAAGTTTCCGCACTCAGGCGATACCGGGATTGCCAGCGACGTTGCTGATTTTTGGGGTGTTCAACTTCTTGATACGCGCAGTATCTTCACGGCGCAGATAATCGGCGACCACGTCCCAGATCGGCGCACCGGGTGATTGCGAACCCACGGTTGCCCAACCGGCGACCTTGTAGTTTTTCCCGGCTTCGATGGACCTGCCATCGTCGAGCTGCATGTCTGCAATTCTCTGTCCGGCAGCGGCCCCCGGATCGATACTGTAATCGAGGCCACCAAGGCGCACCATGTCACCACCCTGCTGGTAGTAGGGATCCTTGTTGAACAGGTTGTCGGCAACGTCCTCGAGAATCAGTTTTATGTTCTCCCCGGTCATTTCACGGACATAGGTCTCAGGATACGTGATGCAGGTTTGATCCATGACATGTTCCATCGTAATCGCCTGCCCCGGCAATACCGTGGTGCCCCAGCGGAATCCCGGTGAAAGCGAGATCTGCGCATCGCCCTCCACGCGTAGCGCGTCACAGATGACCTGGTCGAAGGTACCGTTAAAATTACCGCGTCGGAACAGCACATCTTCGGCGACTGCCAGTTCTTCCTGTAACTGGGCCAGGTAGGGCTTGCGCATCTTTTCAATGTAAGCAGACATTTCGGAATCTGCCTCGAGCAGGTTCGAGAATACGGGTAGCAGGCGATATCGATAATCACGCAACTTCTTGTCCTTGTAATCCATATCCATGACACCCAGGAACTTGCCGTTTGAGCCCGCGTTGGTAACCAGGGTTTTCCCGCCCGGATTCGAGACCGGGATTGCGCCCGGGACACCGTCGTGGGTATGACCGCCGAATATCGCGTCGATACCGCTGACCCGCGAAGCCATCTTGAGGTCGACGTCCATACCGTTGTGCGAAAGCACGATCACACCATCGGGGCTCTCCTCGTC
>CALZHS010000288.1:0-1035 GCA_945787265.1 uncultured Gammaproteobacteria bacterium
CAGGGGAATGGCATGATTCGATTTTGCCTTACCCGCGTAAATTTTCTCGGCGTCGCGACGCACCATATCGAGAATCGGTGGTGATACCAGTCGGTCATACACCACGACGTCGGCTTTCTGCATCAGGCGCAGGGCCTTGAAGGTAATCAGGTCTGGATCACCCGGACCCGCGCCCACCAGGTAAACCTCTCCCCGGACCGAATCGACATTAAAATCCTTCAGCTGCTGTTGCAATAAATCCCGGGCTTCGTTTGCACGGCCGGAAAAAACCAGCTCAGATACCTGGCCTTCAAGCACCGACTCCCAAAAACGCCGGCGTGACTCGACATCCGGCAATCCTGTTTTCACGACGTCACGATACTCCTCGGCCAGCCTGGCAAGTTCGCCATAGGCACCGGGGATACAGCTCTCGAGTTTGGAGCGCAACATGCGCGCCAGGACCGGTGAAACTCCGCCGGTAGAAATCGCGATCTGTACCGGGTCGCGATCGATCATCGAAGGCATGATAAAGCTGCAAAGGTCAGGATTATCGACCACGTTGACCGGGATATTACGGGCCTGCGCAAGCCGCGAGATATCACGGTTCACGACCTCATTGTCAGTGGCCGCGATCACGCAAACTACCTGCTCCAGGTCGGCCTCGACAAACGCTCGCTGTTCAACTTCGAGCGCAGCGCCTGCGGCCAGTTCCTGCATCCGCTCGCCTACCTCGATGGAAACAACCCGCACCCGGGCTTCCGCCTTTAACAGCAATTCCGCCTTGCGCGCAGCGATTGCGCCAGCGCCGACAACCAGGCAGGTCTGATTCGAAATCTTGTAAAAAATCGGCAGAAAATTCATCGATTACCCATCTCCAGGTGAAGATTATAAGCTGGGCGGAGGGATAACGGCATCTTCACAATGGGGGATAAAAAAAGCCCGCAATTGCGGGCTTTTTCGATGCGTCGAGGCTTGTTACTGGTGCTTTTCGCGGTAATTGTCAATGGCCGCAGCAATTGCATCCTCGGCCAGTACCGAGCAGTGGATCTTGACCGG
>CALZHS010000288.1:1054-4711 GCA_945787265.1 uncultured Gammaproteobacteria bacterium
GGCGATCTGGGTATTCTTGATCTCCGCGGCTTCGTCCAGGCTCTTGCCTTTCACCCACTCGGTGACCAGCGAACTCGACGCAATTGCCGATCCGCAGCCATAGGTTTTAAACTTGGCGTCTTCGATAATACCGTCGTCACTTACCTTGATCTGGAGTTTCATGACGTCGCCGCAGGCGGGAGCACCCACCATGCCGGTTCCGACCGAGTCGTCGTCTTCGAGCACGCCCACGTTGCGCGGATTTTCGTAATGATCCAGTACTTTTTCACTATAAGCCATGTTACACCTCGTGTAGAGCGCCTAATGCGCCACCCATTCAACAGAATTCAAATCTATACCGTCTTTGTACATATCCCAGAGCGGAGACAGATCACGTAATTTTTCCACCGCGGCACGCACCAGTTCAATCGTGTAATCGATCTCCTCGGCAGTGGTAAAGCGTCCGATGGTAAACCTGATGGAGCTGTGCGCAAGTTCGTCGTTGCGACCCAGGGCACGCAGCACGTAAGAAGGTTCGAGACTTGCCGAGGTGCAGGCTGAACCTGACGATACCGCGAGGTCGCGTAACGCCATGATCAATGACTCGCCCTCGACAAAATTAAAGCTGATATTCAGGTTTCCGGCGATCCGATGTTCGAGGTCACCGTTAACATACACTTCTTCCATATCCTTCAGACCATTGTAGAGCCGATCACGCAGCATACGGATACGTTCATTTTCAGTCGCCATCTCTTCCCTGGCGATGCGAAACGCCTCGCCCATGCCGACGATCTGGTGCGTGGCGAGGGTGCCCGAGCGCATGCCGCGTTCGTGGCCGCCACCGTGCATCTGTGCCTCGAGCCTGACGCGTGGCTTGCGTCGCACGTAAAGCGCACCGATCCCCTTGGGGCCGTAGGTCTTGTGTGCACAGAAAGACATCAGGTCTACTTTCATGCGCTGCAAATCAATCTCGACCTTGCCGGTCGATTGCGCTGCATCAACGTGAAAGATAATGCCGCGCTCGCGCGCGAATTCACCGATCGCCTCGATATCCTGGATCACGCCGATTTCATTATTAACATGCATCACCGAGATCAGTATGGTCTGGTCGGTGGTTGCGGCTTTCAGTTTTTCGAGATCGAGCAAACCGTTTTCTTCCGGGTCCATGTAAGTGACTTCAAAGCCTTCACGTTCGAGCTGACGACAGGTGTCCAGCACCGCCTTGTGCTCGGTTTTCACGGTGATAACGTGGTTACCCTTCTTGCGATAAAAATGGGCGGCTCCCTTGATTGCAAGGTTGTCCGCTTCGGTCGCGCCGCTGGTCCAGACGATTTCACGCGGATCCGCATTCACGAGAGCAGCGACCTGCTCGCGGGCCAGGTCAACCGCCTGCTCCGCGGTCCAGCCAAAGGCGTGGCTGCGCGATGCAGGATTACCAAAATTGCCTTCGATGGTCAGGCATTCCGCCATCTTGGCGGCAACACGTTCATCGATTGGCGTGGTCGCACTGTAATCAAGGTAAATGGGTAGTTTGATATCACTCACTGCAAATTTCTCCAATCATCAACATTTTCCAGTCAGGCTACTGCCTCGGGCCGATTAATGAATCGTCCGTACTGGATATCCTGTTTCTTTACTAATTCACTTATATCTGGGCGATTGACGTATTGATCAAGCTTGATACCGCTTAAAAAACGATAAAGATTGCAGGAGAGTTCAAACCACAACTGGTGGGTCAGGCATTTCTCACCCTGCGAGCAATTACCCTTGCCCCCGCATTTGGTCATGTCGAGTTTCTCGTCGACTGACTGGATAATATCGGCGACCGAAATCTGATCCGCTGGACGCGCCAGGCGATAACCGCCGCCCGGGCCCCTGACCCCTTCGACCAGCCCGCCTTTGCGCAGTTTGGCAAATAGCTGCTCGAGATAGGAAAGTGAGATTCCCTGGCATTGAGAGATGTCCGCCAGCGTCACGGGGCCAACCCTTTCGTGCAAGGCTATATCCATCATCGCCGTTACGGCGTAACGTCCCTTAGTAGATAATCGCATGAGATCCTGACTAATTCCTGACTAATTTAGTCAGGAATTATATAGATGACCGGGAACAGGTCAAGATGTATTTGGAGTGGTCCTGATTAATATTTTCTAATGCTGCGATTTATATAATTTAATTATTGTTTATCAGCAACTTATACCAGTTACTTAATGCTATTTATTACTAGCCTTCAAGTGTTGCATCGGGTGAAAATAGTGCCCCTGGTGCAAACAGTAACCCAGCCACTTATACAAAAACCGGTTCATCATCCACTTCTGTTCGATCATTCTGGCGATATACAGCGGGCCGTGCGTACGCGACAGAAACTGCTGCACTTCAACGACACGTGCGTCGTGGTAAACCTTCAAATGCAAATCCGGTTCAAACAGCGGTTGTCCATTCTCTTCAAACTGGTAGGTCATGCGCAGCATCGTCGTGTACTTGCAGCGTTCGGTAATGGAGAGGAATAAATCCTGGTGCCCGGGCACCGACGAAATCATTTCGTTGGCGACACATAGATCCGGTGCAATATTGCGCAGTCGAATATAGTTCTGCTCGTAGAGTTCCATTAATCCGGCGAAGCTTCGCGCATTGGCATCGCGCCCGCGGCGAACAGGTGTCAGATCAAGCAGCATCAAGATGCTCCCTGTGGCACAACCGGTAGCGCAAGCTGCGGTAACAATGGATCGAATTGAAGCGATCGGGATTCAATATCAGGGTCCTGGAATTACGTTCATTTATGAGCTTAAGAATAGCAAACCAACGAGTGGCGTAAACCTTGTTTTTACTGTAAAAATATGGTTGACCGCCCTGCTCCAGTTCGACCGAGGCAGCGCTCGAATCGAAGCGCAATTTTATAATCTCCTGCCTAATCAGGCACCTGGATTCATGCACCGCCAGCAGCGCGACGAGCGCGAGCGCGCCGAGTTTCAACAGGCCGGATGGCTGATAGAAAATAATCGCAACAGCAACCAGTCCATGACCAACCAGGAGAAAAGCAAGCTGCGATTTAGAAGGCTTAATTTCGTAATATTCTTGCAATCAACTTCCCTGTAAATTTTGCGCCTACACTACATGTTGCGTAACCGCCCGATAAATTGCCGTAGTTCCGGATCTTTAGCCTCGCTGCGTCCCAGCAACAGGTCGTACAGGTCGGGGTCGGGCATGTCCAGCAGTACCTTGAACTTATCCTGGTCAGCCATTGAGGCCGACTCGTAATGATGCTCGAGATACCTGCTCATGACGACGTCGAGCTCTTTCATGCCGCGACGGCATAACCAGCGCAAGCGAGATAGTTCGGACATCGATCTGTCAGATCTTGCGCTGGACCAGCAGTTTCTTGGTCTCCGCGATCGCCTGTGCCGGGTTCAGGCCCTTCGGACAGACCTTGGTGCAATTCATGATCGTGTGGCAGCGATACAGCTTGAAAGGGTCCTCGAGTTCGTCAAGGCGTTCCCCGGCGGCTTCATCGCGGCTATCGACAATCCATCGGTAAGCGTTCAGTAACGCCGCGGGGCCCAGGTAGCGGTCGCTATTCCACCAGTAACTCGGGCAGCTGGTCGAGCAGCAGGCGCACAGAATGCATTCGTAAAGGCCATCGAGCTTTTCGCGGTCCTCCCTGGATTGAAGGCGTTCGCGATC
>CALZHS010000289.1 GCA_945787265.1 uncultured Gammaproteobacteria bacterium
AAATTCTCGACGAGTACGATGCCATCCTGACGCCGGCGACCCCGGGTCCCGCACCGGCCGGCCTCGAATCCACGGGCAGCCCGGTAATGAACACGATCTGGACCTTCTGTGGCACGCCCGCGCTCAATGTGCCGTTATTACAAAGCCCCGATGGACTGCCTGTCGGCGTCCAGGTCGTTGGCGCCAGGGACGACGATGCTCGCCTGTTTCGCACGGCGCGCTGGCTGCTGGATGTACTGCACGACTAGTTTTATTTATACTGACGAATCAACCTCGAGAACAAGCTATGGACAACATCATCACCGGAGCAATAGCAGTCGCCATGTTTCTGGCATTTACCGGGGGCCTGGCCGAATCAATCGGCGAAATACCTTTTATCCTGATCGTGGTTATCGTCGGCATAATGCTGTGCACCGATTTTTACGAATCGGCAAAGGAAGGCCTGCAGCAGGAAGAAGAAAAAAAATCCAACGGCGAAGTGTAACCGACTCGCGCGTTTTTGCGGTCTGCGGTCGAACCGCCTGGCCCGGCATTCAGCCCGGCTTCAACCCTCGCAGCATTTGCTGCGCATACCAGTAAGCGAATTTACCGACGCTCGGCTCGAGCGTGCCGAAACGCCCCGGTTTGGCGAATGGTGAATTCAAACCCAGCTGTTGTTGCTCGAGAAACGGCAGGTCCTCCGCGAGCGCGGCATCTATGCGGTCGTAGTAATATTTCGCGCGCTGCTCGAAATCATCGAGCGCAACCGAGTCGGCCGGAAAACAGATTGTCTGAATCACGTGGCAGCGATCTTGCGCCAGCGGGAAGGCCTGGTAAATCCACATCGAATCCTGCGATAACGCAAAGGTCAAATTGGGGTAAATCCAGGTGTAGCGCGTGCCGGCGGCTTCGCGTCCCTGCAAGCCAGGCGCTAGCGGCAGCGCATGCTGCTGGGTATCGGCCATCAACGCGGCCGCGCCCTCGGTGGCGCCAAACTGGGTCGTAAACTGACCTTTTACAATATCAACCGCGTCCGGCTCCGGGTATAGCCAGTTAATCGAATCGGGATGCACCATCGGCAGGTGGTAGTACTCGTTAAACACCTCGATAAAGGTTTTCCAGTTACACTGCACCTCGAATTCCCGTATCCGGGCCATCTTCCAGTGACCGATCCCCCAGGCCTGGTGAAATTCGTCAAAGTCACCCAGCCATTCGAAAATTGACGGCGGATGATCCTCGAAGCTGACAAACGCGAATCCGTGTTCGACCGCTACTGTAAACTCGACCAGGCCGAACTCGCCGGGATCGAAATCGACCGCGGTTTCCATGCGCGGATAGACCTTGAGCCGCCCGTCGAGATCATAGGTCCACCAGTGAAACGGGCACTTTATTTTTTTACAGTTGCCGTCGCCATTCAGCAACTGGCTACCGCGGTGGCGGCAGGAATTCGCAAACGCTTTCAAAGCGCCCGACCTGTTGCGCAGCACGATAAGCGGGACGCCGCCGATATCCATGGCCGAGTAATCGCCTGCATCGGGCCAGCGATCGGCACGACCGAGGCCGACCCAGCCGTGTTGGAAAACAGCTTGCTGTTCCAGCGCCAGTAATCCTGCGTCCGCGTAGCAGGCGGGCGGGATGCCGAGTGAACGATTTTCATCCGGCAATACTGCAGACAGTTGCATAAGCAATACTTCCCGGGAAACCAGGTTCGGCTCTACCGTCATACAACCCGCTCTATGATTAGATCGCAGGAGTATCTCGATAAAATCATCGCGGTGCAAATACCATGTATTGCATAACGGCGGGGATAATCAGTATGCTGGGTCAAAGGATCGATGGAGATAAAGATGCAGCCGGAAATAAAGAAAGCTAACCAGGCGATCGAGTTCGAAACGGACGAACGCTGCCATATCACAGAGGTGGCCAATGATACGGGGGACGAGTTTGTTTCGATTGCGCGTGCCAGGGTCGATCCAGGCGTGACCACGGCATGGCACAAACTCGATAACATATCGGAACGCTATATAATCATTTCCGGACAGGGTCGAGTAGAAATCGATGACCTGGAATCAGTCGACGTGGCGCCGGGCGATGTAGTCCGCATACCACCAGACATTCGACAACGAATTACCAATACCGGTCATGACGATCTTGTATTCTACGCGGTTTGCGCTCCACCCTTTCGGCAAGACAATTATGTCAGCCTCGAGCAGTAGACTGACCGTTTAACCGGCACCTGGGGGAATGAATTGTACCGGCTGTTTAAAAGATTGAATTTTGATGAAACCCACCAGGCTCCGGATCTGACATGGCGGTAATCACCGATGTCAGCCTGTGGGAGTTGATCAGGCATCTCAAGCAGTGGCTCACCAATCTCAACCGTGCCAGCAATGAGCGCCAACGACAGTCCGTCGAGGCATTACGCGCCGTCGTAATCGCCGCGCGGCATACCCAAGCCTACGTGCGGCGTTTGAACGATACCGCAAACCAGGATCATGCGCAGGAGGCAAAACTGTCAGAAATGTGGACCGAACTGGGGTTCAGGCTAGGCGACCTGGGACTATCCAAACTCGCCAAGCGTTGTGACATCAAGGGCAGGTACTGGGCCAATCCCGCTCGATTCGACAGCGAGTTTTTGCACAAGGCCGACGTCGGACTCGAGCGTATGGAACAGTTAGCCCGGCAAATGCTGGTTCAATTTGAGCGCAACTAATTGCCAGCCAGGCTTCCTTGCAATGACAGGTCCCGACGATGATTGATTCAACCCGGAGATTCTCGGATCGCGTCGAAGCTTACACCAGGTTCCGACCCGGATATCCCCCGGCACTCGTCTCGGCCCTGCTTGAGAAAACCGGACTCGACGCAGACGCTGTCGTGGCCGATGTCGGTTCCGGCACCGGCATTTTTACCCGGCAATTACTCGACCAGGGTCTCCGGGTCAATGCGGTCGAACCCAATGCCAACATGCGCCTCGCAGCCGAAGCCGTGCTTTCAGATTATGCAAAGTTCAACAGCATCGATGCGTCGGCCGAAGATACCGGCCTCGCGGATAACTCGATCGACCTGGTGACCGCGGCACAGGCATTTCACTGGTTTAACAACGAGGCGACAAAGGCAGAGTTCGAGCGTATTCTCAAACCCGGTGGCAAGCTTGCGCTGATCTGGAATAAACGCAATGTCAGTCAACCTTTTCAGCAGGCATACCACGGCATTCTCAATGAGCACGCACCCGAGTACGGCAAGGTAAACCACATGCACCTGGGTGAGGACGATATTGCCTGTTTTTTTGCCGGCAACGGTATGGAGCTAATGCATTTCGATAATAAACAAACGCTCGATTTTGCCGGGCTAATGGGACGACTGAAATCGGCATCCTACTGTCCGGCTGAAGATTCGCCACACTATATTCCGCTGGTAACCGAACTGGTCGCACTGTTTGACCAGTATGCAACCGACGGTGTCGTTGATTTCGAGTACGACACACAACTCTTCCTGGGTGCAGTCGATTCCGCGGATAAATGCAGTCGATGAAAATCTGGGTCGACGCCGATGCCTGCCCGAATCCGATCAAGGAGATCCTGTTTCGCGCGGCGGAGCGCACCGGCATTTCGCTGACCCTGATCGCGAATCACGAGATTCGGGTCAAACCATCGCGTCACATCAGTTTCCTCAGGGT
>CALZHS010000290.1 GCA_945787265.1 uncultured Gammaproteobacteria bacterium
ATAATGAATGCAAAATTTCCGATAGACGGAGAAGAGGTAGTACTGCAGGTCAAGCTCAGGGTTCACGAGTCTATTTTCGTACCGATGGCAAAATGGAGCATGCTGCTAACCGGCAACTATCGTTGTATTCAGCGGGAGCAAATGATTGCGATCCGTGATGCGGTGCACACCGACCTGGCCGAATCCGCCAGGATTTATGACTGGGTTGCGGACCTTTGCGTGGCGCTGGGCGCGGAACCGAGCGACCTGGTGCCTTTCGACAAGTATGCGAATGCCGCGCAGGGGCTATTGAAACCTTCGTCGGCTGCGCGTGCACTCGATAACGGTGTCGGCTATATCGAACGCGTCGATTTACTGGTGAAAAATATAGCGCGGCAAAAAGGCCTGCAGGATAACGCGATCGACAAGATCGTCGATACGGTCGATTTCCACCTGCAGCAGAACCGGCTGCGTAAGGCAAGCTGAGGATTGGGACCTTACCTGGATCCTGGCCTCGCGGTCGTCCGGCCACGGGGCTGATCCGTTCAACCTCGAAGGCTGATAAATGATTGATTTAGATCAAGTAAACGTGCCTGGGTAGTCTTTTTTCGCTATCACAAGGTGTAACCTTGCCGGGTTACTTTCGAAGCGAGGAATTACCGATGAAGTCTTTCAAATTGCTTGTGATCGCAATGATCAGCCTGGTGACGTCAACGGCGAGCGTTTATGCGGACGGGCACGCACTTTTCACGACCCAATCACTGACGCCGGGGATCGCGCTCAAGGCGGTCACTGCAGCGATGGCCAAATGTCGTGAGGAAGGCTACCAGGTATCCATTGCCGTGGTCGACCGCATGGGGAACCTGCAGGCGTTGCTGCGTGACCGGTTTGCCGGCGCACACACGCCCGAAACCGCCAGGCGTAAGGCCTGGACCGCGGCCAGTTTTCGCGCCAATACTACTGACCTGGTTGAACCGACCCAATCGGGAACGATGCAATCCGGGGTGCGCCATGTGCCCGGGGCCTTGATGCTCGGTGGTGGCATGCTGATCGAGGCGGCGGGCTCGGGCGTCGGTGCGATTGGCGTATCCGGAGCGCCGAATGGTGCAGCGGATGACCTCTGCGCTGCTGCGGGAATCGCCGCGATCGAGGACGATATTTCGTTTTAATCAACGTCAAATCATGATTCCCTGCCAATCGATACCAGACCTCCGGCCCAGGCACAGAGACAAAGGTTTTTGACGATGAGAAAAGCCGGACGCAACACACGTTTCAGGAGATTTGTCAGCGATATTTCGACGCACACGCCGTTCAGCAAAATGGCGATACTATTGGTCATGTTGTGGCTCATTTTCTCGGCCGCGATCTACATGGCCGAGACGGGGGTCCCGGGCACGTCGATCAACAGCTACGGCAATGCCCTGTACTGGGGCATTGCCGCTTTATCGACCGCCGGTATCGCGGATACGCCGGTCTCGGGCAGCGCGCAGTTGATCGGTGCTGTCTGGATCGTGCTCGGTTCGGTGTTGTTTTTCGGTACCATCGTGGCGACCGTTACCACTTACTTCATGCGCCCGATGCAGCGCCCGCACAAGAAGATAATCGATACCATCGAATACAACCTGGAGCAGCTGGAAGACCTGTCTGTCGATGAACTCGACCTGCTCAAGGAAACGGTCGATACGCTGATCGTGCATGTCGAACGCCTGAAACAGGCGCGCGGCGATCGTTGACTGGCCCGGGTTCGGATAGCAATCCTGTTATTCGAGATTTGGATACCTTACAATCGAGTTTCAGAAACGAAAAATAGAAACACGGGGGATTTGCCATGGATCCTGTTCAATTTGTATGGATGATGGGCATTGGCGCACTGATCGGTGGCGGCATTATCGGCGCCATTGCATACCGAAACCTGGCTCCGACCAGGAACGAGGCCAGCAACCTCAAGGCCGAGCTGGACCAGGCCAGGGAGGAAATGGAGAGCTATAAGGCCAGTGTCAACACTCACTTCGATAAGACCTCGGAACTTGTTAACGAGTTGACCCAGGATTATGTGAAGGTCTACAAGCACCTGGCGGAAGGTGCCCAGGTTCTCGGTGAAGGCCGGGAATTCACCCACGTGCTCGAACAGCACCAGGGCAAGGTCCTGATTTCGGTCGACAGTGAATCAGCGGTCCAGGATACTATTGTCAGCGAAGTGCCGTCAGGTACACCTGAAGTAGAGGAAGTGTCGGAGCCACTCGATCACGTGGTCGAACAGGAAGGTTCTTCTGCAGTCGGCGCCGATACTGCTGCCGAGGCAACGGAGCCGGAATTATCGGATTCGTCGGCGCAACCAGGAGACAAAAAGGAGCCGCTACTCGATGACAGTGGCGCCGACCCGAAATCCGAGCAAAGTGTCGACGAGGCTGAATCAGGGAAGGGCAGCGAGGCCGCAAACGTGGCAACAAAACCGGGCAAAAAGAAGCAAACGGTAAAGTCAGACTCTGAAGAAACCAAAGCGGAGACTGCAGAAACGGCCTAATCCAGGCCTTCGGGCTGACTGGCAGAAGTCCGCGGCACCTGCGGCGCCACATTTGGTGTATTCTTGCCCGCGATGATCACTTATTCCGACAAGTCTATCGAGCTCGCACAACGCCTCCAGTCATTCATGGAGCAGCATGTATACCCTGCGCAAGCCATCCATGCGGAGCAACTGGCCCAGGCTGAAAACCGCTTCTCGCCGTTGCCACTGATCGAAGAGCTCAAGCAAAAGGCAAAAGCGGACGGGCTCTGGAACCTGTTTGTGCCGGAAGCCTGTGGTCAACACTGCGAGCACGGCGGTCTCGGTAATCTCGATTATTTTCCACTTGCTGAAATGATGGGTCGGGTGTTGTGGTCGGCCGAGGTATTCAACTGCAGTGCCCCCGATACCGGGAACATGGAAGTACTGATGAAATATGCCACTCCGGAACAGCAGGAGCGATGGTTGAAACCGTTGTTGGCCGGTGAAATCAGGTCCAGTTACGCGATGACCGAACCCCAGGTGGCTTCGAGCGACGCCACCAATATTGAACTTAGCATGCGCCTCGATGGCGATGAATGGCTGCTTGACGGGTGCAAATGGTTTATTACCGGCGCGATGCACGAACGTACCCGGCTCATAATTGTCATGGGAAAATCCGATCCCGATAACCCCGATCGGCACCGACAGCAAACCCAGCTGCTGGTGCCAAGGGATACAGCGGGCGTGAAGGTCGTCAGGGCATTAACCACGCTCGGCTACGACGATGCACCGGTCGGTCATGCCGAAATCCTCTTCGACCAGGTGCGGGTGCCGGCCGAAAACGTTCTGCTAGGCGCCGGACGTGGTTTCGAAATAGCGCAGGGCCGGCTCGGACCGGGACGCATGCATCACTGCATGCGCCTGGTCGGTGCAGCGCAGCGTGCTCTCGAAATTACCTGCCAACGCGTGCAGGAGCGCTCTACCTTCGGCCGCAAATTGAGCCAGCATCAGTCGGTACGCGAGGATATCGCCGTGAGTTTTGCCGAGATTGAAATGGCGCGCCTGCTGGTGCAGAAAACCTGCCATCGCATGGACCAGGTGGGCTCGGCAGAGGCCTTCAGGATCTGAAGCATTCGTTCGAAGATCTCTGCACTTTTCTTGTGATCTCCCCGCCATCTATGGAAAATGCAGATGCACGGTGCCGGTGGTCTAAGCCAGGATTATTTTCTCGCGGAAGCCTTTAACTATGCGCGCTGGTGTCGCCAGGCGGATGGTCCGGACCAGGTACACCAGATGGCGCTTGGCAAGCAGGTCATCCAGCGTTACTGCGAGTAGTCTCGATGCCGGATGAGCAACTCGATCTTGCTGCGCTGGGCAAGTACCTGCAATCCAGGGTCCCGGATATCGGCACGCTGAACAGTGCGGAGAAGTTCAGCGATGGCCAATCCAACCCGACTTTCCTGTTGACCACATCGACCGGGCAGTGCGTACTGCGACGGCAACCACCCGGCGAACTGCTCAGGTCGGCGCATGCCGTCGATCGCGAGTTTCGCGTGATCAAGGCCCTGCAGGGCAGCGAGGTGCCGGTCGCGCGGGCAATTCACCTGTGCGAAGATCGCGAGGTTATCGGTAGCCTGTTCTACCTGATGAGCTACGAGCCGGGGCGCATCTTCTGGGATCCCACGCTACCCGAACTCGACCCAACGCGGCGCACGGCTGTATACACGGAGATGAACCGGGTGCTTGCATCCCTGCATGACATCGACATCGAGGCCGCGGGATTGACCGATTTCGGCAAGCCGGGCAATTACTTCGAACGCCAGGTCAGTCGCTGGAGCCGGCAATATCGCGCCTCGGAGATCGATCCGATTACGGCAATGGATCGCCTGATAGAGTGGTTGCCCGAGAATATGCCGCCGGACGACGGCAAGGTCAGCCTGATTCACGGCGACTATCGCATCGACAATATTATTTTTGATCAAGCCTCGAGCAGCGCGCGCGCATTGCTTGACTGGGAACTATCCACGCTGGGACATCCCTACGCGGATCTCGCCTACCAGTGTATGCAATGGCGCATGGCGCGCGATGCGGTCATCCCCGGCCTTGGCGATCTCGAGCGCGAGGCGCTTGGCATTCCTGGTGAAGACAGCTACGTTACGCAATACTGTGAACGCCGTGGTCTCGGAGAAATCGCGGACTGGAACTTTTACCTGGTGTTCAGCTACTTCCGTTTCGCTGCGATACTGCAGGGCGTACTCAAACGTGCGGTCGATGGTAACGCGTCGAGTAAAAAAGCGTTTGCCTACGGCGCACTTGCGCCGCTACTGGCCAGCGATGCGGTCGAGCTGATTGATTAGCCCTGTGGCAAGTTAATCGAGAAAATCGATCAGCGCCCGT
>CALZHS010000291.1 GCA_945787265.1 uncultured Gammaproteobacteria bacterium
ATTAATGACATGTCGGACCAGATCAAGGCGATGCTCGAGGGTAAATCGGCGCTGTTGCTCGCTATCAGTCACGAACTGCGCTCGCCGATTACACGCATGCGGGTCAATCTCGAACTGCTCGAACCCGGTGAGATCCAGCATAAATTAATCGATGATCTGCGCGAAATGGAAACCCTGATTGCTTCAATACTCGAATCGGAAAAGCTGAATACCAGGCATGCTCCGCTGGCGCTGGAGCGCTGCGACATGTCGAGCCTGGTCGAAGAAGTGATAAAGGATCACCCCTGTCGGGAACGTATCAGCACCCGCCTGATCCCGGTCGAGGCCAACCTGGATCCGATGCGAATAAAGCTGATGATCAAGAACCTGGTTGACAACGCCTGTCAACACGCAGGCACAGACCAGGGGAATATCGATATTAAGCTGTCACTGGAACAGGGTGCGGTTAGCATGGAAGTGAAAGACCGGGGCCCCGGCCTGGACCCCGGGGATATTCCGAGGCTTACCGAGGCTTTTTACCGTCCCGACAGTTCACGGCAGAGAAACACCGGGGGTTATGGCCTGGGACTGTATCTTTGCAAGCTTATTGTCGACGCGCATGCAGGGCAGATTACTATTGAAAGCGAACCCGGAAATGGTACCAGGGTAATAGTTATACTACCCCTTGATAATAGTTGACCATTTTAGTCAGGATTGTATACTTACAGCGTTTGATACCAACTTCTGGCGCCATGCGACTATCCACAAAAAGCCGATATGCGGTGACATCACTGCTCGACCTGGTTATGCACTCCGACGAGGGCCCGGTTTCGCTTGCCGATATTTCGGTGCGGCAGGGAATTTCACTGTCGTACCTCGAGCAATTGTTTGCCAAGATGCGCCGTAACAAGCTGGTTGTCAGTACCCGCGGACCCGGCGGTGGATACAGCCTGGGCGGTTCACCGGAGCAGGTTTGTATCGCCGATGTGATCAGCGCGGTTGACGAGGAATTGCAGGTTGCCGATAAAGCTGTTGCCCAGGGTACAGCAGATTACGAACCCTGTCTGACCGAACAGCTGTGGGAAGAACTCAGTGCCGAAATCGAAAACTATCTGACCAAGATTTCGCTGGCTGACATGATGCGGAATGACGAGGTGCAGGAGCTGTCCCGCGCCCACGATCTGCGACAGAAGCAACATAGCCTGATCTAAAGCCGTGGCTATCTATCTCGATCATAATGCAACGTCACCGATGCATCCGGAAGTGACCGATGCGATGATGCCTTTCCTGCGCAATCCGACCGGAAATCCGTCAAGCCTGCATAGTTTCGGTCGTATGGCGCGTTCGGCCGTTGAATCCGCGCGTACCGAAGTTGCAGATTTGCTGGGTTGCTCGAGTGATGCCGTCATTTTCACGTCCGGTGGCACCGAAGCCAACAACATGTTACTCAAGGGCTATGTAGACCGAAGCAGTGAACGTCCCGTCGTCAGCAGTGAAATCGAACACCCGAGTATTCTCGAACCCCTCAGGCAGTTGCAGGCTGACGGCCAGGCAGTGGTCCTGTTAAAGCCGGATCACGATGGATTGATCGATCTCGCAGCGGCTGGCGAGGTGTTGCCTGATGCAGACGCGCAGTTGCTCTCGATCATCTACGCGAACAATGAAACCGGTGTTATTCAGCCCGTCGGGGAATTAGCCGCGATGGTCGATCGTGATTCCTGCCTGGTGCATAGCGATGCCACCCAGGCCGTTGGCAAGATCCCCATCGATATGGCACGGCTCGATATCGACGCGATCAGCTTTTCCGCACATAAGCTGCGCGGACCACAGGGCGTCGGTGCCCTGGTGGTAAATCGCAAACCGAGGAACGTGCTGATCAGCGGTGGTTATCAGGAAAACAGGTTGCGTGGTGGTACTGAAAATGTCGCCGGAATTGTCGGTCTGGGCAAAGCAGCCCAGGTTGCCAGGCTTGAAATGGCGCACAAGAAACACCATCTTGAACAATTGAGAGACGTATTTGAAGCAAGACTGGCAACCATCCCGGGTAGCGTGGTATTTGGGCAGCACGCGCCAAGGTTACCGAATACGACCTATTTCGCGCTGACTTATTATCATGGAGAGACCCTGTTGATGGAACTGGATCGAGCGGGTTTTGCCTTGTCCAGCGGTTCCGCATGCCTCAGCGCGGTGTCCAAACCGAGTCATGTTCTGACCGCCATGGGCGTCGATGACAGCCTCGCCCTGAACTCGATCAGGGTGAGTTTCGGTATGGATAACAGCCTGCAGGATGTAGAAATGTTAGTGACCAAACTGCAGGAACTGGTAAACAAGCTGCCCGCTGTAATACGCCAGGCGGCAGTGTAGAGAAATTGTAATGTCGATTCATCTTAGCGATATAGCAGCATCAAGAGTACAGCATTTTCTTGCCAACCGCGGCAAGGGGATCGGTTTGCGGCTCGGTGTCAAAACCACAGGTTGCTCGGGTCTTGCCTATGTCATCGAGTTTGTCGATGAGATCCAGGATGACGATGAAGTTTTCGAAACCAAGGGCGTCAAGGTAGTGGTGGATAAAAAGAGCCTGGTTTTTCTTGATGGCACGGAGGTCGATTTTGCCAAGGTAGGTCTAAACGAAGGATTCCAGTTTAAAAATCCTAACGCCAAGAATGCCTGTGGTTGTGGTGAGAGCTTTACCGTTTAAATCAAGCCGCCGCTTCCATGCAGTCCCCTGATTTTAGCCAGACCTACTTTGAGCTGTTCGGCCTCGAACCTGCCTTCGATCTCGATGCCAGGCATTTACGGGCTGAGCAACAGCGCCTGCAGGCTAGCTATCACCCGGATCGATTCATCGGTGCCGACGACAAGGACAAGCGCTTGTCGACGCAAATAGCATCCTGGGTAAACCAGGCCTACGAAACGCTGCAGGATCCTGTCAAGCGCTCGCGCTACCTGCTCGAAATCAGCGGCGCCATTATCCCCGACGATTCGAAAACCACGTCGGACAACGAATTTTTGATGGAGCAGATCGAGTTGCGATAAGAAGTTGAATCCTGTCGACATGGCGATGACCCGCTGCAGCAGTGCGAGCAGATCGAGTCGAAACTGGCGCACAGGGCCAGGGAGCTCGCAAGTGAGTTCGTCACGCATTTCGAATCGCGCGATCTCGACGCGGCAATGCTAAGCAGCCGCAAGATGCAGTTTATCCAGCGCATTCAGCACCAGCTTTCCGAACTCCAGTTCGAGTTGGAGGATCACTGATGGCGTTACTGCAGATATCCGAACCCGGTCAATCCAGCGTACCCCATCAGCACCGTAACTCGGTCGGCATCGATCTGGGTACCACGAATTCACTGGTGGCGAAAGTGCGCAGCGGGGAGGCGGTATGCCTGCCCGACGCAGAGGGACGCAGCCTGCTGCCTTCGGTCGTCCATTTTGGCGAGCACGAAATCCTCACCGGCCACCAGGCATTGGCGTTGCAGACCCGTGATCCGTTAAATACCATTTCCTCGATAAAGAGAATGATGGGCAGGGGACGGGAAGACGTCAGCCAGCTCGGCAGTTCCGTGCCTTATCAATTCGTGGTCGGCGAAGAAAGTAATGTTCCCAGGATCAGAACCCGGAGCGGTGAATTCAGCGCGGTCGAAATTTCGAGTGAAATACTGA
>CALZHS010000292.1 GCA_945787265.1 uncultured Gammaproteobacteria bacterium
CGTCCAGATTAACCGAGATAAGTATACACCCATTCATGCTTATTGCTGGCGACCTTCGAGAATACGTTTTACAGATTAAGATGAAATTTGCGCCGTGATCTGATGATCACGAGGGACCGATATTGGCCGTTTCGAGAAGCCCGGGTAACCCATCTGAGAGTCTCCTTTGGAGAAATCAGACCTTCAGATTTCTTGAGTAGGCAACCAGGATCGACTTAAGTCTTGCCTGAACGTCCGGGCGACTTCTTCGATCCACGCAACGAACTGACGCTGAATCCTGGAAAGACGACGGCCACCTATATAGACGAGCCAGTAGCGATAACTCGTTTGGCAGCGCTGCTCGAAGCCGAACGGCACAACGACCTGCCCGTCTTCGATCGCATGGAATGCTTCTACGATCCCGCATAACACCAGACCCTGCCCAGCCACAGCCGCGCGTATTCCGGAGTTGAAATGAGAAAACCTCGGTCCGCGTGGTAGATCGCCAAGATCGACACCGAAAGTATCAGCCCAGCGCGGCCAGTCGGCCCAATCTGGGTCGGGTGTCCGATCGATAAGATGGATCAACGGGATACCGGCTAGCATGTTAGTACCCGGTGAAAGTCCATATTCGGCGGCGAAGTCGGGCGTGCAAACCGGCAACACGCTGTCATCGAAGAGCTCGATCGATGCAAGATTGTCTTCGGGAACATCGGTGTAGCGGATCGCAAAGTCAAAATCCTCCTGAAAAAGATCGACCTGGCGATTGGTCGAATCGAGGCGAAGATCGACCCCGGCATTGTCGCGGTAGAAATCGGAGAGCCGGAGCGTCAGCCAGTTCTCGGCGAAAGACTCGGGTAGCGTCACTGCTACCCGGTCCTGCATCCGTGCACGTGACAGCTGATCAACCACATCCGAAAGAATCGACATACCTGCAGTTAGACGGTCTTTCACGCGGAGCGCGGCTGTGGTCGGGATCACACCGGTTGGTTGCCGCTCGAATAATTTGCAACCTAGATAGTCCTCGAGGGTTCTAATCCGCTGCCCCACGGCCGCGGCGGTCACCCCGAGTTCTCGTCCGGCAGCGGCGAAGTTCCCTGTGCGCAGTGCAGTCTCGAATGCTCGCAAACCATTTAGATGTGGTGTTCGCATGGACCGGATATAAAGCTTTTCTTTCTACCTAGAAAGGTTTCTTGACCTGACATATTAAGCCTCAAAGCAGAAAATTACCATTTATCATCGTAATGGAGAATTGGATGGACGTTGAGCAGGCCAAGAAAAACTTAACACATGAGTATCAGCTTTTCTGGGAGCGAATGTCGGGCGCTATCGCGCCACAGTGTTTGCTCGAGGAAATGGGTCTCCCCTGGCGGAAGATTTCCGTCGATATGTCCGCAGCCGCACACGAGTCGCCGGACTATATCGCGATCAACCCGACGATGCGGGTTCCTGCGCTGCACACGCCCTCGGGCAAGACCCTCGGGGAGACGGGTGCCATCACTGTCATGCTCGGCGAGTGGCATCCCGAGTCCGGGTTGGTTCCTCAGCCGGGGGAGGCAGATCGCGCCGATTTCCTGTTCTGGCTCTTCTACATGGCGAGTGTTGGTTACCCGACCTTTTCACGCTCATGGCATCCCGAGCAGTTTACACAGGAAGAGAGTGCTCATGAGTCGATTGTGGAGACCGCCGACGCTGATCTTGACGTGTTGTTCGGAGTGCTTGACGGCGGCATCGAAGGGGAGGCGACCTTCCTGCGTCGCGGGTTCAGTGCGCTCGACATTTATCTTGCGATGATTGCGCGCTGGCACCCTGACAGAGATGCGCTCTTCAGTAAGTATACGAAGGTTGCTGCCGTGTGCGAGGCGACCGAAAAGCGCCCTGCCTGCAGCGCCGTGATGGAGGACCATTTCGGGCAGTGAGTGGCGTCTCTCCACGAGTGTCCGTTGCTGGCCGTTTGCTGAAGTTTATTGATTACAATCGAGTGTCCGTTTTCGAACTATACTAGGTAGTATGCGCATGGTACTTATGTTGGCCTCGATTCTGATTGTCGCCATTTTGATATTTAAGGGATACTCAAGTAGTTTGAGCCCCAATCGTGAGAGTCAGGCTGAGACAAATCAAATTGATCCACGCGATAAAGCCCGCGAAGTTAATCAGGTCATTCTGGATGCCGCGACTATCCAAAAAAGAGAACTAGAAAAGCAATTGCAGCAATAAACAGAGCGGGTTTTATCGGTATACACTTATGTCCGCTTCTGGCCGAAGGTTGCCTCCTAATTGGATTTTACGAGCGTCCGCTATCGAGAAAACTGACGCTCAATCTCCCTAAATTTACGGTGAATAGTTTGAAAGCTGCAAGTAAAGAAACTGGTATAATGTTTCGGAATTTACGAAGTGAGCGGTGTAACCGTAGGAGTATACAATGATGAACGATCCTGCGACCGACCTGCCCAATGAGGTCGCTGCCATTGGACGCTGCGGCTACGTTGTGTTTACAGACGAATCGCTGCCGGCGGAATTTCGCGAACGTTTCGATGCCAGGCGAATACCGGTAACGGCTATTCGCCACGTGCGTCAGTGGGGTTTGCAGGTCGACGACGAGTTCGAGTTGCCAGGACATGAACGAACCAGGATTCCTGACGAGGAGCTGTGGGAAGTGAGCATTCGCGCCCGTGACGGCTCCACTTATGAGGTGAACGCCGCGCTGCTGCAACCCGCGCCCGAGTAATGCGCGCTGGGAGTGATCCCGTATTCCTCATCGTATTCGGAAGACAAACCTGCCTGCCGGGTTTTCAGAGTACCGAAACTTAGCCGGGAGGCTCTAACGGCCGGGGCTCCGCATTTGGCCGAACTACGAAGCCCAGATAGCGATTACCAAGGTCGCCTTTGAAGTAAGAAAAGCTCCCGCCAGCAAATCACGGGTTTTGGATAACAACCCACGGGAGTCCTTCTGCGCTGCCGGAATTCGCCATATTTTCCTGCTGGATCGGCATGATGACAGGCGTAACTGCGTTCGTTTGCGAGGCACTGGAAAGCGAGTAACATAGCTTTTACACTTCATTTCCGCCGGGAGACAGAGATAACAGGTGAAGCGTCCCTCCCATATCCTGCCAGTCATAATTTTTTCACAGTTCACCGGTACTTCCCTATGGTTTGCCGGAAATGCAGTGGTTCAGGATTTGCAGCGCGAGTGGGGGCTTGCCGAGCAATCGGTCGGCCATATTACCGCGGCAGTGCAGCTAGGGTTTATTAGCGGGACACTGGTGTTCGCCTATCTGGCGATCGCCGATCGGTTTTCACCCCGCCGGGTGTTTTTTTTCTGCTCACTCGCTGGGGCATTGGCCAATATCGCATTGTTTGCAGCACCCCAGGGGTTGACCGGACTTCTACTGCTCAGGTTTGCCACCGGTTTTTTTCTTGCCGGGATTTATCCCGTGGGCATGAAGATTGCGGCGGGCTGGTACGAGCAGGGTCTTGGTCGAGCCCTCGGTTACCTTGTCGGCGCGTTGGTAATTGGCACCGCTTTCCCGCATTTAATTCGTAGCAGCGGATCAGAACTGCCCTGGCAGCACGTTATGATCGGGGTATCGGTGTTGGCCGCAGTCGGCGGCACGCTGATGTTGGTGCTGGTTCCCGAC
>CALZHS010000293.1 GCA_945787265.1 uncultured Gammaproteobacteria bacterium
CGGTATGCCGCCGACGTGCGATCGGCGTTTCAACTTACCACTGACAATTTGCTGAACACGAACAAAATTAAGGGATTGGAATGGCACCTCAGCGAGCTGTATTTTCAACACGTCTGTTCGATTGACGCAACAGGAAAAATACAGCAACTCCAATGTGCGCTGGCCTGTCCCCAGGGTCAGCAATTTTCCGAAACCGTGCTTTCATCTTTAAAAGACACGCTTCGGGCTGCCGCTGCTGACCCGGGCGCCATTCAATTCAGCGGTATTACCTACAATCCAAAGATGCAGCCAGCAATCTATCTGGTTAGAAAAATGGCAGGCGGGAACACCGCCATCGGGGAGATTTCAACCCAGTATTTTACCGAACTGCAAAGGGCTGTGGCATTCGGCGAAAAAGGTCACGCGGCGATTGTCGATAACAGGGGCAGTGTGATTGCGCATCCAAGGCAAGACTGGATGGACTCGATGAAAGACCTCTCTAAGGTATCCGTGGTGGAAAAAATGATAGCCGGCGAAAATGGCGTAACCCGGTTTTATTCACCCGCGGTAAAGGCCGACATGGTGGCCGGGTTTAACGTCGTGCCGGGTGTGGGCTGGGGCGTTATGGTTCCGCAGCCGCAATCTGAAATATATCAGCATGCACGCAGTATTTCGAAGGTTGCACTAACTATTGCGATACTGGGTATTTTTGTCGCCGCGTTTCTCAGCTGGTGGATCTCAGGCATACTTTCGCATCCGATGCAGGTTATGGCCGACGTTGCCCAGTCCGTCGCCCAGGGGGACTTATCGTCAAAAGTAAACCTTTCTTCAGACCTGCGGCCCATCGAAATTCGAAAGCTTGAGAAATCTTTTAACCGGATGATCGACGATGTCGGCAGAAAAAATACGGTACTGGTTAACCTGGCCCACGAAGCAATTAGTTCGAGTAACCATAAATCGGCATTCATATCTTCTTTGAACCATGAACTCCGCACGCCGATGAATGCCGTTTTGGGATTCGCGCAAATGATGGAAATGAATGCCGACGAACCCCTGACCGAAGAACAGAAATCGGCTGTCGAGCACATTCTGAGAAACGGTAACCACCTGCTGGAACTGATCGACCAGATGCTGGAATTAAACGAGATTGAAGCGGGAACCTTGCCCCTTAACATGGAGGACATCCCGGCCCGCGACGTTTTTGATGAAAGCCTGTACCTGATCCGGGCGCGGGCAGACCAGGAAGGGGTTAGGATCATTGACAAGACCGCGGACGAACATCTTCCGCTGCTGTTTACGGATAGCACCCGGCTGATACAGGTGCTGATCAACCTGATGACCAATGCTGTCAAGTATAATCGTAGTGGCGGCACGGTCACATTAAGCTGTGAGCAACTACCCGAGCACATGTTGCGTATCAGTATTATTGATAATGGGATCGGAATTCCCCCGGAGCAACAGGAAAATCTGTTTCAACCGTTCGAGCGCCTGGGCCATGAACTGAGTCAGATCGATGGCACCGGTATTGGCCTGAGTATCACCCGGCAGATCGTCGAGATTCTGGGTGGACAGATAGGTTTCGAGAGTTCAGAGGATAAGGGCAGCACTTTCTGGGTGGACATTCCCTTGAGTATCAAGCAAGCGTCAGTGCCAAAGACAGTCAAGGCGAGGGATGCTGCAAAACCGGACGATCAAGTTGCCAGCGATGGGAGTCCGGTCCACACGCTCCTCTATATCGAAGACAACCCGGACAGCCTGCATCTGGTCGAGGCTATTGTCAGCCAGTTTGGAAATATCCGCATGCTGACGGCCGAAAACGCAACCGTTGGATACGATCTTTCCACGAGTCAGAAACCGGATTTAATCCTGATGGATATCAACCTGCCGTGCATGAATGGCATACAGGCCCTGAAGCGATTGCGGCAAACCAGGGAAACCAGGGACATACCCGTGATCGCTGTCACTTCCAATACGATGCCGAAAGATGTGGAAGCGGGCCTCAAGGCCGGCTTTGCGGCCTACATTACCAAGCCCATAAAAGTATCGGAGTTCATTCAAACCATCGAGCAAACGCTTAACGACGCTGGGCAGTTTGGCTAGAGTACGTTCCCACCTGGAATCCGTGTCGGCCATTAATACTGAATTCGAGTTTTCATTTTCTCAACCGTAGCCAGGTAACAGCTTCTCCAGTTGTCGCGACGAAGGCTGGACCAGGGCAGGTATTATCAGGAAAGCGTGATGTAAATCATGCGCAGCGCCAGTACCGTTAGCGCCCACTTGAGAATTCTGTGAAACAGCGCCTCCGGGATTTTATAGCGAATATGCGTGCCTAGCAGGGCGCCAAGAATTACGGCGGCCGACATGCCGATAATGATTTGCCAGTAGCTGATAAAAGCAAAACCGAGCAGCGCAAACAGCACTATTTTTATCAGGTGGGTGAAAGTCATCATCATTGCGGCAGTGACCACGAGCGCATCACGTTGCAGGCCTTTGCGTAACAGTGCTGCCTGGCCCATCGGACCGGTAGCACCAACCATCATGCTCAGTCCGGTTTGAACTGCACCGATCAACACGAACTCGCCCTTGAGCGGTTTCCTGAATTCCAGTTTGGGTCCCCAGACCGTTAACAGGATATAGGCCGCGATGATCAGCGGTGTATATTCGAGGTTGATGTTACGGCTGATTCCCGCGGCGGCCAGGCCACCGATGATCGAGCCCGAAATAAATGCAAACACGAACTCCCAGCGCAGAAAACGCAGGCCAAACAGGGCCCGACTCGAGTTGGAAAAGAGCTGTACGCTGGCGTGAACCGGTACGATCGCTGCTGCCGGTATGAAGCCCGGCATGATCGCGATCAACATCATGCCCCCGCCCATTCCCGTGATCGCGGTCAGCGTCGACGTGGCAAATGCAATCAGAATCAGCAGTATTTCGTTAATCACCAGTGGTCTGCGCCAGGTGTCCAGGATGGCGTTGTGTGATGAAGAAATTTCCGCTTGCCCAGTTCTTAACCGGGTCAGGATGAGACGGTCTCGACAACCGTAATCGCTGGATTCTAGTTATAACCGAGAATTACGACTCGCTCGACACCGTTTTCGTCCATTTTGTCGCGTTCGATATCTTCCAGCCCATACTGTTCCTTGTTGACGTAGCGGGGATCGCCGTAATAGGAATTGTCAGGCGACCTGGCCCAGGGAGATGAAATCAGTGATTCGAATTGTGGTGCCCGTGTTTTCTTATCCATGTGTCCTGGCCCTATGCTCAATAAGTTAGCATGTATTATTGCTAAGTTACATTGAAAGGCGATCATAACTATCTGATAAATAAAAACAAGCGTAAATAATTAATTTTTTATCGAGCGAGTGCCGACGTCGGCGAACTCACCCGTCGAACAGATCCATCTGGCCCCCGCTATCGGTCAGGTCGAGCAGGCGCACGCCGAGCCCCAGCAGGCGCACCGGCACTTCAGCCCGCAACCAGGCTTCCTCGCACAGCATGGCGTAGTCGCCATAGTTGGGTGCGGTCAACTGCCGCTCGACCGTGGTCTGATTGAAATCGAAAAATTTCATTTTAAGGAAGCAGTTTTGAATACGGTAATCGTCATCGAGCCTCTGCAGCCTGGTCCGTAATGAA
>CALZHS010000294.1 GCA_945787265.1 uncultured Gammaproteobacteria bacterium
ATCACTTCGGCAGCCTGGGGTTTCAGAGTGCAGAAAAACCTGGCGATGGCTTACCTCAGGCCGGAATACTCTGCGACTGAAAGCAAGCTGGAAGTCGCGTTGCTGGGACATCGCTATAAGGCTCGTGTTGCAGCCGAAAACCTGGCCTGGTAATGGACTTAAGTGGATTATCGCGCACTAACTAAATGATGCCGACAGCTTTCCGATACGGCTTTCATCGGGGGTGACACCCAGACCGGGCGCCTGCGGCAGGTTGATGTATCCGTTCTTAACCTGGATACCATTCTCGGGATCATAATGCTCCTGGTAATAGGGTGCGCCGATCCAGACGCCTTCGAGTAACCCGGGATCCACGGTTGCCCCGACATGGGCGCAGGCTGCAGCGATGATGTCGCCACCCGAGGTGTCGTCGCATGAGTGCGGCATCGAGCGCGCCGTGCAAATGTCACGTACCGTTGCAATTGCGTTCAATCCACCCAGCCTGGTCAGCTTGAGGCCGAAGCCATCGCAAATTCCGAGAGAGATTGCGCGCAGCACATCGTTGATCGTTTCGGTGTTTTCATCGAGGTAAACCGGATGGTGTATCTGGGCGCGTATCGAGGCAATTTCTTCCATCGTGTTGCAGGGTTGCTCGATGACGACTGGAATCTGTCTGCAGGACAGGCTGAGCAGCAGGGTGTCACGCGCGGTAAAGCTGCGATTTGCGTCGATCGCCAGTCGAACCCGGTTGCCCACCGCTTCCCAGACCTTGTGAATAACGGCAATATCTTCATCGATGTCGCGGCCTCCGCATTTGATTTGCAAGCGCGGGAAGCCTTCATCTGCTTTTTCCCTTGCCTGCCTGACGCTGTCCTCCGGCGACGCGATGCCGATTGCATAATACGAGGGAACTTTCTCGGTGATGGCACCGCCAAGTAAATCGCAGACGCGCATTTTGTGGTGTTTGCCGATCAAGTCCATCAGCGCGATATCGATAGCCGCCTTGGCCTGGTTGTGGCCATTCAGGTGTGCATCCATGCGACGTCTTAACAGCAGGGGCGTAAGTGCTGATTCACCGATCATCGCCGGGGCCAATTGTGCCAGGGCAGCCCTGGCACCCTCGGCATGTTCCGGCTGGTAGGTCGGACCGACGGGACAGGTTTCGCCCCAGCCTACGAGGCCGTTATCACAAACCAGTTTGACAATGGTCGAATCGAGTGCATGCAGTGCGGTTCCCGCCATCGTGTAGGGCCGCTTCAATTGCAGGTCTTTCTGGTAGATATGAAGTTCAGCAATGCGCATTGCTAAGTTTCGCACAAAGCGTAAACCGCCTGTGGCTCTGCAAGACCCTTCATGGCGCGGGTGCCCATGAACTGCGAGGGTATTTCGATGAGTTCGGAAAACTTATGTGAAAACAGTATGTTGCAGTCGAACTCCTTGGTCAGCGATTCGAGACGCGCGGTCCGGTTAACCGCAGGCCCCATCACCGTGAAATCAAGGCGGTCGGGGGCACCGACGTTACCGTAAATGACTTCACCAACATTAAGGCCCACGCCAAATTCGATTGCGGGCTTATTGTGTCGGCGACGCTGATGATTCAGGGTCGCGAGCGTGTTCTGTGCATCGATCGCGGCATCGATTGCGGCGTTGCAGGCAGTCTGGTCACACATGTGGTCATCGATCGGAAATACGATCAGCATGGCATCGCCGATGAAGCGCAGTATTTCGCCACCGCGCGCGTTGACTGCGGCCGCTACGAATTCAAAATATTCGTTGAGCATATCAGCTGCTACGAATTCAAAATATTCGTTGAGCATATCCAGCACCTGGTCTGCGGGAAGCGTTTCGGTAATTTGGGTGAAATTTCGTAGATCGCTGAACCACAAGGCTGCATTGATTGTATCGGCGTCACCGCGTTTGATCATGCCGGCAAGAACTTTTTCACTGGTGCGCTTGCCGACGTAGGTGTTCATCAGTGAACGTGACATATGTCTTAGCGAATGGACTTCGAGTACCGGGGCGAGGTAGTCTCGAATTCGCCGGAAACTCTCGATATCCTGATCGCTGAAACCGCTTTTTCGTTTGGTGCTGATGATAATTGCGGCGCCGGGCTGGGCGGTCTCTCCGAATAGCACCGGTAGCGCCAGGTAATCGGTAAATCCATCCTCGGCCAGCTCGGTATAGGCCCGGTGAGCGTCTTCCGGCAGTTTGTCCAGCCGCTGACGGACATGCTTGTGGGTTTCGTAGATCACCGCTAATGGACTGCCGATAAACCGTTCGCTGATACGCACGCCGTGCGTGGCATAAATTGGCGTAGTCGTATCGGTCGACTTCAGCCAGGTTTGCGAGGTCCCGACCAGTTGCGGATTGAGTGTCAACAGCGAAACCATCAATCGGTCTATTGATGCACCGTGGTGATTTAGCTGGTGCGCGAGCTGTTGCACGAATTCATTGTCACTTTCGATACGACGCCCTGCGGAAAAAACCCACTCGATCACCGATCGTGCAGAGCATGATGGTATCGCTGACTGTTGCTGAGATGACATCTTCTATTAACTTTGTGGCGCCAGGGCTGCAATCCGGTTGCGGCGTTTCTCGTGGGATACCAGGATGATACCCGAAAGAACAATTATCAGCGCACCACCGAGCATCGTCAGCGTTGGTTGATCGCCCCAGATCAGGTAGCCATAGGCCAGTGCGATCAGAATGCTGATGTATTTGAACGGGCCGATAAAGGAAAGTTCGCCGAGGCGGCTGCCGATAATCAGGAACAGGTAGCCGCAATAGAGTACGCCTCCAAGCGCGATGAACCACAGATACCACGAAAGATCGGGCTCGCCCCAGCCCTGGTAGATCGAGTAAAGGCCACCGCCGATCATGACGATCCAGGCGTTGGTGAACGCGACCTGGGGAGAGGAGATATCCTGCGGTACGTAACGTATCGCGATATCGCGCAGCGCGACGAAGAAGGCGCAGATGATCGGAAATATAACCGCCCAGGATGCGGAATCAGAAAACGGGTTGGTAATCAGCATAACACCGCTAAAACCAAGCAAAATGATCGCCCAGCGGCCGGGACCGACTTTTTCCCCGAGCAGGATTGCAGCCAGTAATGCGAGGAAAATGGGGGATGCAAAGCCAAGCGTGGAGGCGACGGCGATCGGCAGCAGGGACAGGCCGGTTAAGAATGCCAGGGTTGCGCCAAGCTCAAACAGGGCGCGCAGCAGGTTCCAGCGATGTAAGGTATTGCGGTTTATGATCGGTTGTCTGCGTATCAGCATGACTGACGCAAAAATGATGCAGATCACAGCGCCGCGCAAAAACATGATCTGTCCAACGGTAAACACCTGGGTGATATGTTTTACGATCGCATCATTAGTGGTAATCATCGCCATTGCGATGACCACGAACAGTGCTGCTTTCAGATTGTTGAATTCCATCGGGAGTATCAGCCTGTGTGCTGCTCGAGTAGAAATTCACGCAAGTGGGGGAGAACCCGGTCGCTGGCTTCTATCGTCAGGGAATGCTTGAGCCCCTCCAGGATCACCAGGCGTGAATCTGGCAGCTCGCTATCAATGAACTTGTTGAGCCGCGGATTACAGCCGCCATCCAGTTCGCCGGTCAGCACCAGGCAGGGGCAGCCGACGTCATGCAGCCAGGGTGCCATTTCGGTTGTGGCGTAGATCCAGAAGACGCTTAGAAAAACGTCTACAGGTGTTTCTTTCACCTGCTGCAAACGTGCTTTGATCAGATCCGGATGGTTTTCGACGAAGGCATCGGTAAACCAGCGCTCGACGAAGGTCTCCAGGGTCTCGACAACACCGTTTTGTTCCATCGCATCGCCAACCGCTTTCAATTTCGCGCGATCTTCCGGACTGCGACCCGCCGCAGTGCTGAGCAGACTGACACTTAAGGTTTGCTCCGGGTAGGCATGCGCGTAGGCAGGACCGATCATTCCGCCGAGCGAATGCCCCGCGACATGAATCTTTTGATGTCCCAGTTTTCGGCGCAGCGCCTCGAGGTCGTCGACCAGGTCTTCGAGTGAATAGGGTGGGGGTGGGATCGGGCTTTCGCCGTGACCACGTAAATCATAGCTGACGCAGGTGAAGTCCTGCTTGAGACCGTCAACGAGCTCGTTCCAGGTGGTTTTGCGCGCGCCGATGCCGTGCACGAGGTAAAGCGCGGGTCCCTGTCCCTCAATTCGATAGCTGACATCTATCGCGGTCATTGGTGCGGGTTACGATGCCCTGGCCCGGGATTTGTCAGTCACGACAAACCGCGGCATGACTTCTTCCGCGAAGCATTGAATCGACTCCAGCATTTCGGCCTGTTCAACGCCGAAGTTGATATTCATAATGAAACGATCCACGCCGGCCTCGGCATAGGGTGCAAGCCTGTCGACCATTTCCGACGAGGTGCAAATAGTTAAATTCTCGGCCGTCTGTTCTACAGTCATCTTTCGGGGTAAGGGTTTTATCATCCCGTTCTCGACGATGCCGGGCCCGGTAAAAACGTTATCGAAACGGCTGTAGTAGTCATGCGCCATCTGGATCTTGCGCTTACGGTCAGCATCGTTATGCGATAAAAATGCAACCCGAGACAGCGACAGGGTCTGATGCGCACCTGCGGCACCCAGTTCTTCCTTGCCGCGGTTGAACGCGTTAACCTGGTCGAGCATATGTTGATGATCGCCTGACAGTGGCGTGGTCTGGATATGAAAACCGCGCCTGGTGCAGTGGTAAATAGCTTCGGGAACCAGCACCGCCATCATGATCGGGATGTCGCGAACCGGACGCGGCATGATCGTCAGTGGATCAAACTGGTAGTATTTACCATCCCAGGAAACTTCTTCGTCGGCAAGCAATGCCTGCAGCACATCCAGGGATTCATCAAATTTCTCGCGGCTGATTTCCAGGGGTACGCCCATGCGATCCATCTCGAAGCCGAAGGCACCGCGTCCGACTCCGACCATGAGCCGATGATCGGTAAAAATGTCCGCACATACGAGTTCACCAGCCAGGATACGCATATCGTGTAATGGCAGTACCGAAACCGCGGTAATGATTTTCAGTTTCTGGGTTTCGCTTGCGATCTTGACGGCAAACTGGAGCGGTGCCGGCATCATCAGGATGTTGATCAGGTGGTGCTCGGTAATGCCAACCGACTCGTAGCCGCATTGATCGGCACAGCGGGCCAGCTCGAGCATGTCCCGGTAAACACGATCACCGCCGTAGGACTTGTCGGGATAATAGGCTGAAAGCTGGATACTAAACTGCATGGATATTTGCCCTGATCGGATTATCAAGCATTGTCTAACAAAAACTTACAATTGACTATCCACTGGATGTGGTC
>CALZHS010000295.1 GCA_945787265.1 uncultured Gammaproteobacteria bacterium
GTTGCGCAAGCAGGCAATGCAAATGCTGCTCACCGGGGATTTCATGTCGGCACGAGAGGCACAGGCATGTGGCCTGGTCAACGAGGTGGTCGCGGCAGAAGAACTCGATTCAGCGACGCAAGCACTCGCTGCAAAGATAGCCGCCAAATCCGCACACTCGATCAGGCTCGGCAAAGATATGTTTTATAAGCAACTGCCGATGGACCTGGCAGATGCCTATGCCTACGCGAGTGAACGAATGGCCTGCAATATGGATTCTCACGATGCGCGCGAAGGCATCGATGCGTTCATTCAAAAGCGCAAACCCGAGTGGAAGAACAAATAGCGCCGCGTCATGTCGATTTCGCAATACTCGACTGATCTCGACAAGAATGCGGCCAACTATTCGCCGCTCTCACCGCTGACTTTCATCGAGCGGGCCGCATCGGTTTATCCAGAGCGTTGCGCTGTGATCTATAACGACACGCGACGCAGCTGGTGCGAAACGTATCGCCGCTGTTGTCGGTTAGCCAGCGCCTTGCAGCTGCATGGCGTGGCGACGGACGACACCGTCGCACTGATGCTGCCCAATGTGCCGGCAATGTATGAGGCGCATTTCGCCATTCCGATGGCGGGTGCGGTGATCCACGGCCTTAACATTCGCCTCGACCCCGACGCGATTGCGTTTCAGCTCAAACACGGCGGTGCCCGGGTTTTGCTGACAGATCCCGAGTATTCCGCCACTGTGGGGGCGGCCCTGAAGCAGCTCGACGATAAACCGCTCGTTATCGATGTCGATGATCCCGCGTTCAAAGACGGCGAGCAGATTGGTGACGTTGAATACGAAGACTTTCTGGCGGCCGGCGATGCCGAATTTGCCTGGGAGTTGCCGCACGACGAATGGCAGGCGATCGCGCTCGGCTACACATCGGGTACTACCGGTAACCCCAAGGGCGTTGTTACCCATCATCGCGGCGCCTATCTGAACGCGGTCTCCAACATACTCGCCTGGAACATGGTTACTCACCCGGTGTACCTCTGGACCTTGCCGATGTTTCACTGCAACGGCTGGTGCTTCCCGTGGACGATCGCGGCCCTGAACGGCACGAGTATATGCCTGCGCAGTGTAAGCGACGTGTCAATCTTCGACGCGATCAAGCGCAATGGGGTGACACACATGTGTGGCGCGCCCATCGTGCTCAACCTGATGGCGAATGCCAGCGAGGAACTCAAGCGGGGGATTGACAACCGGGTCAGCATCATGACCGCTGCGTCGGCCCCACCGCCGACGGTCCTCGAAGCCATGGCCCGGCTCAATTTCAACGTCACCCACACTTACGGACTGACAGAAGTTTACGGTCCCGCCGTGGTTTGTTCCTGGCACGAGGACTGGAACCAGCTGCCCATGAGTGAGCAGGCAGAGCTCAAAGCTCGCCAGGGCGTGCGCTACCCGATGCTCGAACAGCTCATCGTCGCGAATCCGGAGACACTGGAGCCGGTACCGAACGATGGCGAGACGATCGGCGAGATCATGTTCCGTGGCAATATCGTGATGAAGGGCTATCTGAAGAATGCAGACGCCAGCCGCAGTGCTTTTGCGGGTGGATATTTTCATTCCGGCGACCTCGCGGTCTGCCATCCTGACGGTTACGTCGAGATCAAGGATCGCTCCAAGGATGTAATCATCTCGGGTGGTGAAAACATTTCGAGCATCGAGGTGGAGGCAACGCTATACCGCCATCCGGCCGTGCTCGAAGCCGCTGTGGTTGCGATGCCGGATGAAAAATGGGGTGAGACCCCCTGCGCGTTCGTCGACCTCCGCACCGACGCCGGAGCGATCAACGAACAGGAACTTATCGATTTTTGCCGCGATAACATGGCGCACTTCAAGGCGCCGCGCAAAGTCGTGTTCGAGCCGTTGCCGAAGACATCGACCGGAAAGATCCGTAAATTCGAGCTGCGCGAACGGGCCAGGCAATTATGACCGACATCAACACCTTGCGGCGTATCCTCACGAAATACAAACGCGTTGCGATCGTGGGGCTGTCCGCTGACTGGTCACGCCCCAGTAACTTCGTCGGCAAGTACCTGCTCGAGCACGGCTTCGAGGTAATCCCGGTCAATCCCAGGTACGACGAGATCCTCGGGCAAAAGTGCTACCCCGACCTGGCCACAATTCCGACGCCGGTCGATATCGTCGACCTGTTTCAGCGAGCGGACCGTGTCCCACCGTTCGTCGATGCCACGATCGACATCGGTGCCAAAGTTGTCTGGATGCAGTTAGGCATCGTGCACGAGGAAGCGGCCGCAAAGGCGCGCGCGGCTGGGCTCGAAGCGGTCATAGACCGCTGCATCAAGATCGAGTACGCGCGCCTGTTTGGTGGCCTCAATACGGCCGGGGTTAATACCGGCGTAATCTCGGCCCGGCGACCGGACGTGTTCAACCGCTAACAGGAGCAAACCATGGCGGATCGAGAATTTGGTATCGAAACCCTGTGCCTGCATGCCGGGCAGATACCCGATCCCGTGACCGGGGCGCGCGCGGTACCCATCTACCAGACCACGTCGTATGTATTCGACGATGCCGAGCACGCGGCCAGCCTCTTCAACCTGCAGACGTTCGGCAATACCTACGTGCGCATGACCAATCCGACCACCGCGGTCTTCGAAGAGCGCATGGCCGCGCTCGAAGATGGCCGCGCGGCGCTTGCCGTCAGCTCCGGCATGGCCGCTCAGATGACCGCGATCCTGACCCTGATGCAACAGGGCGACGAGCTGGTATCAGCGAAGACGCTCTACGGCGGCACCTACTCGCAATTTGACGTGACGTTTCGGAAGATGGGCATTGAAACGACATTTGTCGATTCCGATGACCCGGAGAATTTTCGGCGCGCAATTAGCGACAAAACGCGAGCACTCTACGCCGAAACCATCGGCAACCCGACCAATAACGTGATCGATATCGAGGCCATTGCGGCGGTCGCGCACGACGCCGGTATTCCGCTGATCATCGACAACACGTTTGCCACGCCCTACTTGTGCAGGCCGATCGATTATGGCGCCGACATCGTGGTGCATTCGGCGACCAAGTTTATCGGCGGGCACGGCACCAGCATGGGCGGTGTGATGGTCGAGTCGGGCAAGTTCGACTGGGGCAATGGCAACTTCCCGGGAATGATCGAACCTTCGGCGGGGTATCACGGTATTCGTTTCTACGAGACCTTCGGCGACTTCGGCTTTACGATGAAAGCCCGCTGCGAGACATTGCGCACGCTGGGGCAGGCGATGAGCCCTTTCAATGCCTTCATGATGCTGCAGGGCCTGGAAACACTGCCGGTGCGTATGGACCGCCACTGCGAAAACGCGCGCGGCGTAGCGGAGTTCCTGCTTGGGCACCCTGCAGTGAGCTGGGTCAACTACGCAGGGCTCGAAGACAACAAGTACCGTACCCAGGTCGAGAAATACTTGCCGCACGGCGCCAGTTCAATACTAACCTTCGGCGTCAAAGGCGGCAGTGCCGCAGGCCAGGAATTCATCAACCGCGCCCAATTCATGAGCCATCTTGCCAATGTCGGCGATGCCCGTACGCTGATTATCCATCCCGCCTC
>CALZHS010000296.1 GCA_945787265.1 uncultured Gammaproteobacteria bacterium
ACGCGGTTCGCAATTTCGACCCGATTGTATTCCGGAACCTTTTCAACCGATTTAACCAGGTGCGGTTGATACCGGGTTCCCTTGATCGCAAAAGCGGCAATGGAATTAGCGAGCTGAATCGGGGTCACCAGAAGATAGCCCTGGCCAATGCCGGTAATCAGGGTTTCACCCGGAAACCAGGGCATACCATCATGGCCTCTTTTCCATTCCCTTGACGGTAAAATGCCATTACGTTCCCCGGTGCTGTCCACGCCTGTTTTAATCCCGAATCCGAAATCGCCCAGGAACGAAGACATACGATCTATTCCGAGCCGAAAAGAGAGGTCATAGAAATAGACATCGCAGGACTGGGTAATCGCATCGGTCAGATTCATAAGCCCGTGGCCCTGCTTTTTCCAGTCACGATACCTGCGCTCTTCGTTGGGAAGCTTATAGAATCCAATGCAATAGGTTTCCTCTTCCTTTTTCGCGAGTGCCGATTCAAGCCCCGCTAATCCGAAGAAAGGCTTGGTCGTGGACCCCGGAGGGTATTGTCCCGAAAGGGCACGGTTAAATAAGGGTCGACGGTGTGAATCGCGCAATTCATTGTACTTGCTGAAACTGATACCGTTGACGAACAGATTGGGATCGAAAACCGGCATCGACACCAGCGCCAGGATCTCGCCATTGTTCGGGTCGATTGCAACCACCGCACCCGTTTGATCCCCGAAGGCCTCCTCGGCAACCTTTTGCAGGCGGGAGTCAATGGTCAGATGCAGGTTGTTACCCTGGAGCGGCGGAGTTTCGTCCAACACGCGCAGGGTGCGACCATTGGCATTAACCTCGACATGCTGCACACCGACCGATCCGTGCAACTCGTGTTCGTAGAATTTTTCCAGGCCCAGCTTGCCGATATGCGTGGTACCGGCATATTCGATTCCATCAACTTCACCCAGGTCTCTTTCGTCGATACGGCCAACGTATCCAAGAGCATGCACGGCATGTTCACCTTGCGGGTAATGACGCGTCAGGCGCGCATTGATTTCAACCCCTTCGAAGCGGTGCAGATTAACCGCCAGCCTGGCGACCTCTTCGTCATTCAGATTCAGGCGCAACGGGATACTCTCGAAGGGTCGCCGGCGTTTTAAAGACTGTTTGAATCGTTTCAGGTCCTGGTCGCTGTAGTCAACATACTGTTTCAATTGCTGTAGCGTGCTATCCAGGTTTTCAACCTGCTCACGGATGATCTCGAGCCGATAGGCGGGCAGGTTGTTGGCCATGACCACGCCATGGCGATCAAAAATCAACCCTCGAGTCGGCGGCAGTGCCTTGATGCGAACGCGGTTACTGTCTGAAAGGGTTGAAAAATGCTCATGCTCAACGATCTGCAGCATGTATAACCTGCCGAGTACCAGGCTTAGCAAAATCACTATAAAAATCGCCGATAACACCAGGCGGCGTCGTATCAAACGGCTTTCAAGGTAATCGTCTTTTAACTGCTCTCGCTTCGACATTGAAACGGATTCAACCTTTAGGACTGCGGATCATTAGTGGATGTGTCGACAATAGCAGAAAAATAGCAAAAAAAGCGGCGGAAATTTGTAAAGAAGTTTCATTATGAGGATAAAAACCGATATCATTCACGCGTTTTTTTACCGCCCGTAGTATATCGGAGCGTTATTTTCTAATAACAATTACCAATGTGGGGAAACCATATGGAGTTAACTAGTCTATTACCGCCGATTTTCGGCGCCTTTGGCCTGGTCGCGGCGGCATTTGTCTACGCGCAGGTTAAAAAACATCCCGAAGGTGAGGGCAAGGTCGTGGATATCGGCAATCAAATTCACCTCGGCGCCATGGTATTCATGAAGCGTGAATACAAGATGCTGGTAATGTTTGCCGCAGTATTGATCGTCCTGCTGTGGATTTTCCTCGGCTGGAAAACGGCCTTTTGTTTTCTGCTCGGTGCACTGGCTTCGGGTACGGCTGGTTTCATCGGCATGAACACCGCAACCCGCGCTAATGTGAGAACCACCACGGCAGCGCACAACGAGGGCGCCGCCGCGGCTCTGACCGTCGCCTTCTTCGGCGGCTCGATCATGGGTCTTGCCGTCGCATCGCTGGGCTTACTTGGCCTTGGCATCGTATTTTTTATGTTTTCGGGTGATCTCGAATCGATCCACGCCATCCATGGTTTTGCCATGGGCGCATCCGTGGTCGCACTGTTCTCACGTGTTGGTGGCGGTATTTTCACCAAGAGCGCCGATGTCGGTGCCGATCTGGTGGGCAAGATCGAAGCCGGAATCCCGGAAGACGATCCGCGTAATCCGGGTGTTATAGCCGACAACGTCGGCGATAACGTTGGCGATGTCGCCGGCATGGGTTCCGATATCTTCGAGTCTTACTGCAATTCGATGATCGCGTCCATCGCGATTGCGTCAACCTTGACGGTTAGCGTAGCCGCAAAATTGGGTGGCCAGGCAGCGATGATGAATTTGCCGCTGGCGTTGGCTTCGCTGGGACTGTTGTGCTCAATCGGCGGCATAATGATCGTCAAGATCAATTCCGGAAAGTCGCCCGAGAAAGCCTTGCGCATGGGTACCATGGGATCTTCGATACTGTTTATCGTCCTGGCCTACTTTCTGATATTAATGCTGGACCTCAGCAGTGGAATCTGGGTTGCCGTGCTGGCCGGTGCGGTGGGCGGTATTATCATCGGACTGGTCACCGAGTACTATACCGCCGGCAAACCGGTAGAACATATCGCAAAGTCCGGGGAAACCGGAGCCGCGACGGTGATGATCAGCGGCCTGGCAATCGGCATGCAGTCGGTCGCGGTTCCGATACTGACGATTTGCGGCATCATCTGGATCGCTAGCGAGTTTTCGGGTCTTTACGGCGTCGGGATCGCCGCGGTCGGCATGCTCGCCACGGTCGGTATCACGATGGCCATTGATGCCTATGGTCCAGTTGCCGACAACGCGGGCGGTATTGCCGAGATGGCAGGTCTTGGCGAGGACACGCGCAAGATAACCGATTCGCTCGATGAACTGGGTAATACTACGGCCGCGATCGGCAAGGGATTCGCGATCGGGGCTGCGGCGCTGGCGGCGCTTGCAATTATCACAGCTTACATCGAAACCGTGTCGGTCAATGTTGCGGATTTCGAGCTCGTGCTGAATAATCCGGAAGTCTTAATCGGCCTGTTTATCGGTGGTATCATTCCATTCATCATTGCCTCACTGACGATGACCGCGGTCGGTGATGCGGCCTTCGAAATGATCAAGGAGATCCGCCGTCAGTTCAAAGAGATCGACGGCTTGCTCGAAGGCAAGGCCGAACCTGATACCGCGCAATGCGTCGATATCGCGACTACCGCAGCACTTAAGAAGATGATCATTCCCGGTGTAATCGCGGTGAGCGCCCCGCCCCTGGTCGGTTTCATCATTGGCGCCGAAGCATTGGGTGGCATGCTCGCCGGTTGCTTGTTGAGCTGTGTCCTGATGGCACTGATGATGGCCAACGCCGGCGGTGCCTGGGATTACGCCAAGAAGTTTATCGAAAAGGGTAACCTGGGTGGCAAGGGTACCGATACCCACGCCGCGGC
>CALZHS010000297.1 GCA_945787265.1 uncultured Gammaproteobacteria bacterium
GCTCGACTTGCCCATTAAGAAATTGTAGAAAAAGAATAAGGACATCGCGATTCAATTACTAGCCTTTCCCAGTCATTCAAGCGCAGAATATTGACTTCAATCAACGGACGAGGGGAGGCAGTAAACAAGTTAGTTTCACCGAAAAATATGAACCTCAGATGGATAAGATATTGGATATTCAACTCCCCCTCCCCGTGGTCATAATCATTGAATCCTGAGTGCCGTTATACAGTGGGTGCTGACGCTATAACTCGTTGGGGTAGTTATGTCTGTCGAGATAAATACCCGACCAGTTCATCCATCACTCTCTCATCACACAAACTAGCCCTGTCAAACAACGTTAGCTAACGCTGCGCTTTAAAGTATCCTGTTGATTTTTTGTGTAAAAAGGCGTACATTCGCGCCCGCAAGCGGTGGAGATGGACTCTTGACCAGAAGGGCGCAGGACGAGCCCGGCGGATTTACGCTCTCCGCTACCAAAATTTAACTGGCTAACGATGGATCCAGATCCAACGACGAGTCAGTAGTCAGTTAAAAGGCCCTGTCAGGGCCTTTTTTATTGGTAAGTTTTTGAGCGGTTTTATTAGGACTTAGAACGTGCGGGATTTAACGCAACTGTTTGAACCGGTGGTCGAGTCGATGGGTTACGAACTCGTCGGCGTCGAGTTCCAGGGCGCAGGTCACCACGGTACGCTGCGTGTTTATATCGACCGTGATAGCGGTGTCAGCGTGGATGATTGTGCGGCGATCAGCCACCAGATCAGTGGGATCCTCGATGTCGAGGAGCCGATTAAGCAGGCCTATGACCTGGAGATTTCATCGCCGGGTATCGACCGGCCGCTGTTCAAGCTGGCAGATTTTGAACGATTTAGCGGCCGCAAGGCCAAAATCAAGCTGGCGGTGGGCCAGCAGGGCCGCAAGAATTTCAAGGGTGAGCTGCGGGGTGTGGCTGACTCCAAATGGGTAAAGATCGAGGTCGATGGTGAAATTTTCGATCTGCCTTACGCAGACATCGCCAAGGCGAACCTGGTTGGCGATATTTGAACGGGTGAAGACCGATTGCCACACGGGGCAGTCGAACCAACGAACATATTGAGATTAACGACGATGGACAATAAAGAAATCCTGTTAGTAGCGGATACCGTCTCCAACGAGAAGGGTGTGGATCGTGAAATTATTTTCGAAGCGATCGAGGCTGCCCTTGCTTCGGCGACGCGCAAGAAACACCAGCAGGACATCGAGGTGCGGGTCGATATCGACCGTAAGACCGGCGAATACGATACCTATCGCCGCTGGGAAGTGGTCGAACCGGCCGAAAATGGTGGTCTCGAAGAGCCGCTGCGCCAGATCACGCTCGAGGCGGCCCAGATCGATGATCCCGATATCCAGCTCGGCGATTTTATTGAAGAGCAGATCGAGTCGGTCGAATTCGGCCGGATCGCGGCCCAGACCGCGAAGCAGGTTATCGTGCAGAAAGTACGCGAGGCCGAGCGCCGCAAGGTTATCGATGCCTACGAAGACCGCGAAGGCTCGCTCGTCATGGGGCAGGTGAAGCGCGTCGAGCGCGGCAACGTTTACGTCGATCTCGGTGACAATGCCGAGGGCTTTATTCCGCGCGAGGAAATGATCCCGCGCGAATCGGTGCGCCCCGGTGACCGGGTGCGCGGTTACCTGTATAAAATAGCCTCCGAAGTGCGCGGCCCGCAATTGTTTATCAGCCGCACGGCGCCGGAATTCCTGGTCGAGCTGTTCAAGCTCGAGGTGCCGGAAGTCGGCCAGGATTTGATCGAAATCGTCTCCGCGGCGCGCGATCCCGGCATGCGCGCCAAGATTGCGGTCAAGAGCAACGACCCGCGCATGGACCCGGTCGGTGCCTGTGTCGGCATGCGCGGTTCGCGCGTGCAGTCAGTCTCGAATGAACTCGCCGGGGAGCGCGTCGATATCATACTGTGGGACGAAAACCCGGCCCAGTTCGCGGTTAACGCGATGTCGCCGGCAGAGGTTGCCTCGATCGTGATCGATGAAGAGTCTAATACGATGGATATCGCTGTACCCGAAGACAAGCTGTCCCAGGCGATCGGTCGCGGTGGCCAGAACATCAAGCTCGCGAGCCAGTTAACCGGGTGGACGCTGAATGTCATGGACGAGGCCGCTGCCGAGGAAAAATCGGAAGGCGAATCCCGCCAGCTGGTTGAAAATTTCATGAGCCAGCTCGATGTGGACGAGGAAGTGGCTATTATCCTGGTGCAGGAAGGATTAACCACGATCGACGAGGTGGCCTATATCCCGGAATCCGAGTTGATAGAAATTGAAGAGTTCGATGAAGAAATCGTGCAGGAACTGCGTGGTCGTGCGCGCGATGCCCTGCTGACCCAGGCGATTGCTCGAGAAGAAACCGCCGAGGCCGGCGAGCCGCAGGACGATCTATTGAGCATGGAGTTCATGACCAGCGATCTTGCGCACAAACTCTCGCGCATCGGCATCTGCACCATGGAAGACCTGGCCGAGCAATCGACAGAGGAACTCGAAGAGATCGAAGGCATCGATGCCGAGTTTGCGGGAAAGTTGATCATGAAAGCCCGCGAACCCTGGTTCGCCGAGGCAGAGGCTGAGCAGGTCAGCGCAGCGGCTTCGGACGCAAATTAGTAAGTGGAAGGTAAATCATGGCAAATGTAATTACAGCGAAACAACTTTCGGAAGTTATCGGCGTCAACGTCGAAAAACTGCTTGACCAGCTCAACACCGCGGGTGTTGAAGTCAAGGGCGAGAACGACCCGATTTCTGACGAAGACAAGATGAAGTTGCTGGAATCTTTACGCAGCAGCCATGGCAAGGAAGAATCCGAGGGTCCCAAGAAAATTACGCTGCGCCGCAAGAGCAAGAGTGAACTCAGGGTCTCGGGTAGCTCGGGACGTAACGTCACCACTAAAACCATTAATGTCGAGGTGCGTAAAAAACGCACCTACGTGCGCCGCGCCGATATCGAGGCCGAGGAAGCGAAGGTTCAGCAGGAAGCCGAGGCCGAGGTCGAAGAAAAAACTCGGGCCGAGCATGAGCAGGCCGAGGAACAGGCCAGGCAGGCCGAGGAAGCAGCTCAGGCGCAGGCAGAGGCTGCCCGCGCGGCCGAGGAACAGGCCATTCGTGAAGAAGCCGAAAAAAAGGCTTACGAAAGAAGCCTGCAGGAGGTTGAAGCCGCGCAGAAAGCAATCGAGCAGCAGCGAGCCGAAACCGAGGCTGCAGAAGCGGCTGAAGAGGCGGCACGCCTGGCACTAGAGGCAGCGGCTGCCGCGAGTGCGGCTGCGGCAACCGCCGATAAAACCGGCAAGCATGGCAAGCATGATGACAAGAGCACGCGCTACGGCCGCAAGGAGCTGCACGTCAAGGAATCCGCCCATCAGCCAAACCGCAAGCAGAAATTCAAGAAGGGGCAAAGACAGGTACACGACATCAAGAAACTGCACGGTTTCGAAAAGCCGACCGCGCCGGTGGTGCGCAGCGTCGAAATCCCCGAAGCGATCACCGTGGCTGAACTGGCACAGCGCATGGCCGTAAAGGCTGGCGACGTGATCACGGTGTCGCCAGCAAAGACGACTTCGAGAAGGAACTGCTTGCGAGTACCGACCAGGAGGATAAGGAAAAGGTAAACCGGCCGCCGGTGGTTACCATCATGGGTCACGTCGACCACGGCAAGACTTCACTGCTCGACTACATCCGTAAATCAAGGGTAACCTCGGGTGAAGCGGGTGGTATCACCCAGCACATCGGTGCCTACCATGTCGAAACCGACAAGGGCATCATTACCTTCCTCGATACGCCGGGACACGCCGCGTTCTCCGCGATGCGCGCCCGTGGCGCCCAGGCGACCGATATCGTCGTGCTCGTGGTGGCTGCCGATGATGGTGTTATGCCGCAGACCAAGGAAGCGATTCAACATGCGGCGGCGGCAAAAGTACCCCTGGTGGTCGCCGTCAACAAGATCGACAAAGAGGACTCGGACCCGGACCGTGTCAAGAATGAACTCGCCGCGCTCGAAGTCATTCCCGAGGAGTGGGGTGGTGAAAATATTTTCGTCAATGTATCGGCCATTAGCGGCGAAGGCATCGATAGCCTGCTCGACTCGATCCTGTTGCAGGCCGAGGTTCTCGAGCTTGAAGCGGCCGATAAAGGTAATGCCAAGGGTATTGTGATCGAAGCGTCGCTCGACAAGGGCCGCGGTCCGGTGGCAACGGTGCTGGTGCAGTCAGGTTTGCTGCAACAGGGGCAGATGCTGCTCGCCGGAACCCAGTTCGGCAGGGTGCGTGCGATGTATAACGAATCGGCCAAGGCGATCAAGTCAGCGGGACCTTCGATGCCTGCCGTGGTGCTGGGCCTGTCGGGCGTGCCCAATGCAGGCGACGAGGTCTTCGTAGTCGAAAACGAACGCAAGGCGCGTGAATTTGCCGCGACGCGCGAAGCCAAGACGCGTGAAAGCAAACTCGCAGACCAGCAAAAGGCCAAGCTGCAGGGTATGTTCGATGTCATGGCCGAAGGTGAAGTCGCGGAAATCAACGTACTGGTCAAGGCGGACGTGCAGGGTAGTTCCGAGGCCATCCGCGAGTCGCTGGAAAAATTGTCCACCGACGAAGTGCGGGCCAAGCTGGTTTCCACCGGTGTCGGGGGTATCAATGAATCCGACATTAACCTGGCGGCTGCGTCGAATGCGATCGTCATCGGATTTAACGTGCGCGCGGATGCCGCAGCCAAGCGTGTCGCCGGCGATTACGGTGTCGAAATCCGCTATTACAGCGTTATTTACGACATCATTGATGATATCAAGGCCGTAATGTCGGGCATGCTTTCTCCCGAATCGCAGGAAAATATAATCGGCCTGGCCGAGGTCAAGGACGTCTTCCGGTCGCCGAAATTTGGCGATGTCGCGGGCTCGATCGTGGTCGAGGGCGTGGTACGCAAGGGTCAACCGATACGCGTGCTGCGCGATAACGTGGTTATCTACGAAGGCGAGCTGGAGTCGCTACGGCGCTTCAAGGATCCGGTCGAAGAAGTGCGCATGGGGACCGAGTGCGGAATCGCGGTCAAGAATTACAATGACGTGAAGCCGGGCGACCAGATCGAGGTGTTTGAACGCATCGAAGTGGCGCGCTCGCTCGACTGACAGAGCATCGCATGCCCAAAGATTACCCGCGCAGTGAACGGATTGCCTCGCAGATCCAGCGCGCATTAGCCGCCCTGATTCAAAGTGGCCTGAAGGATCCGCGCCTGTCGATGCCAAGCATACTCGAGGTCCAGGTCAGCAAGGATCTGGCGCATGCGCGCGTCTTCTTCAGCGTGTTGAATCCTGATGATGCCAGCGATTGTCTCGAGGCCTTGAACCGCGCCAGCGGATTTTTACAGCGCGAGATCGGCAAGAGCCTCAAGGCCCGGATCACCCCTAAACTGAGCTTCATCTACGACGATACCGATATTCGCGGACGCCAATTGTCCGACCTGATCGACTCGGTGGTCGCGAACGACAAGATTAAATCCAGCCGCTAATGGGCACAAGGCGCGGGTCCAGCGATTATCGGGATGTCGACGGTATCCTGATCCTGGACAAACCATCTGGCCTCAGTTCGAACCAGGCCCTGCAGCAGGTGCGCAAACTTTACCGGGCCCGCAAGGCGGGTCACTGTGGCAGCCTTGATCCGCTGGCGACCGGCGTGCTGCCGATCTGCCTGGGCGAAGCGACCAAGTTTTCCAGCTACTGGCTTGGCGCCAACAAGACTTACCGTGCCCGCTGTCGTCTCGGGCAAACGACGACGACCGGAGACGCCGAGGGAGAGGTGCTCGCAACGATGCCGGTAGCGGTGGACGAAGCGCAAATCAGGCTGACGCTCGAACGATTCGTCGGTGAAATCGAGCAGATTCCGCCAATGTATTCCGCCCTCAAGCACCAGGGTCAGCGGCTTTATCAACTTGCACGAGCGGGCAAACAGGTTGAACGCAAGCCGCGCAGGATAACGATTTACGAGCTGACGCTGTTGTCCTGCACCGACGACAGCCTGTCGATCGAGGTGTCCTGTTCCAAGGGGACGTACATCAGGACACTTGCGGAGGATATCGGTGCTGCCCTTGGGTGCGGCGCCCATTTAAGCGCGTTGCGACGCACCGCGGTTGACAGCTTCGTTGAGACCGAGTCGGTTTCGCTTGAGCGGTTACAGGAACTGGAATCAGATGGAATGGATCAGCTTGACGATTTACTGGTCCCGCTGACTCGTGCCCTGGCGCAGTTTCCCGAGCTCGAACTGGATAGCGCGAGCTGCGTCGATATCTGCCACGGAAAATGCGTTAACGCAGATCATGCGCGAGCGCCGGGACTCTACCGGCTGGTATCAGACCAGGGTCGTTTCGTCGGCCTGGGTGAAGTCAATGCGGCAGGCGATCTAAAGGCAAAAAGATTAATGAATACAGCGAGATAGCACTGCTCGGCAGGGCCCTCGCCAATAACCGGGGTTATTCCGGTGAAAGTTCTTGTTACCACCTGCCCAGATAGGTAGAATACCAGCCTTTTTCGGGCCCACGAGGTTTATCCATGGCAATGTCAGCTGAGCAGAAGGCTGCAAT
>CALZHS010000298.1 GCA_945787265.1 uncultured Gammaproteobacteria bacterium
CCGTAACCGAGTTCATACGGGATCACGAACTGGAATTTACTACCGACGCTCATCAACTGCACGCCCTCGGTCCAGCCTGGGATTACCTGGTTGAGCGGGAAGGTCGCTGGCGAACCGCGCGAATAAGAACTGTCGAACTCGGTACCGTCGATCAACGTGCCGCGATAGTGGACCGTGACTTCATCGGTCGCCGTAGGTTTCGGACCATCGCCAGCGGTAATCTCGAGGTATTGCAATCCGGACGCGGTGACTTTCACGCCTTCTTTTTCGGCATTGGCCTTGAGATAATCCTGGCCGCGCATCTTGTTTGCTTCAGATTCCTTGGCAAACGCCTTTTCCATCTGCGCATTGATGGCTTCGCCGGCATCGTCCAGGCTGATCAGGGTTTCCTGGTCCTTGTGCTGTGCCTTTATTCCCTGCAATAGCAGATCATAGTCAACCTCGCCGTACTGCTTGAGCACGCGTTCACCGATCACCATACCGAGCCCATAGCTGAAGCGATCATTATCGGTTTCGAGACTGGTACGAGTCTGTGCCTCGTCCTTTTTCTCACAGGCGGCAAGACCGAGTAAAAGTGCAGTCAGCACGAGTACTTTAAATTTCATTTTTGGGGTTCCTTAAAGTTAGGTTTATTCCGGTACAATCCGGGCGATTACATTCATAAAATCGCCGATCTTGACCAGTGATGGAAAGTGACGGCCCATGATAATACCATCACTTGCGGCTCGATACTCGACCGGTTTGCTCCCGGTGCGTTCAGTAGTATAGACCCGCGCAATCAGATCGCCATCGCGCACCGGATCTCCGAGGGAAACACAGGGTTCGAGCAAGCCATTGTGCTCCGAAAATACGTAGGCGTTTTCCTGCTGCATGTCGAGCTTGATACTGGCTTGATCGGGCTGAACGGGCGCGGCGTCGAGAATCCCGGCATGCACCAGGAAATTGTGTACCCCGCGTTTTGCCACCTCGGCCGTATGTGGGCTACTGCTGCCGCCACCACCAAGTTCGGTAGATACGAATACCTTGCCCATCGCTTCAGCCTGGGTGTCGTACATGCCACCCGCGTCAATCTCGATCAGGCTCAGGTAATAGGGCGCTGCGAAAGCCAGCGTGGCCGCCTCGCAGGCCTGCTGCTGGGATTTGTCTTCAAGTTCGTGGTAAGCGGCGAACGGCAGAAACTCCAGCGTTTTGCCGCCCGAGTGAATATCGAGTACGTAGTCACACCGGGGTAACAGCGTGCGCGTAATGTAATCCGCGATGAGCTGGGTTACGGTACCCGATTCCTGGCCGGGAAAAATCCGGTTCATATTGAGTTGATCGATGGGGGATACCCTTGCGGCTGCCTGGAAAGCGGGGTAATTCATCATCGGAATGATGATTACGAGTCCACCGACCTGGTCGATGTCGATCGTATTGGCGAGATGGTGCAATGCGATTGGTCCTTCGTATTCATCACCATGATTGGCGCCGGTCAGAATTGCACCGGGGCCATCGCCGTTTTTGGCTACCGTTATCGGCAGCATGATGGATCCCCAGGCGGAATCGTTGCGCGAATAGGGTATCTTCAGGAAGCCGTGCTGCAAACCGTCGCGGGCTAAATCTATGGTTGATGATATCGGATTCGCCATAATTATTTCACCAGCAGTCGTTGTTCTACATTGGCCAGGCTCTCGTAACCGGATTCGGTTTCCACCACGGTTTCGGTTTTTTCGAGGCCGCCATCGTCGAGCCAGAGCGCCGGCATGAAGTGGAAGGTCATGTTTGGCCTGAGCTCGGTCTTGTCTCCGCGACGCAGACTCATGGTGCGCTCGCCCCAGTCAGGCGGGTAGGACAGGCCGATCGAATACCCGGTTCGATTTTCCTTGTTGAAGCCATGTTTCTCGAGGGTATCGAAAAACGCAATCGCGATGTCCTCGCAGAGCTTGCCCGGCTTTGCATTCTCAAGTCCCGCATGCATTGCGTCAAGCACGGCTTTTTCGGCATCGAGGTATTTTTGTGGCGGCGTGCCGAGCGAAATCGTGCGCGACAGCGGGCAATGGTAGCGCTTGTGGCAACCGGCAATTTCAAAAAAAGTGATGTCTCCCGCCTTTAACCTGGAATCATCCCAGGTCAGGTGCGCCGCGGTGGCATCCATTCCGGTTGGCAGCAGCGGTAATATCGCCGGGTAGTCGCCCCAGTGCTCATCCTTGCCGACGATACCGGTATGAAATATTTCTGCCGCGAGCTCATTTTTCTTGAGACCGGGTTCGATGATTTCGTAGATCCTGGCATGCATGGCCTCGACGATACGCGCTGCACCACGCATGTAGTCAATTTCCTGCTCGGATTTGATGATGCGTTGCCAGTTGACGAGTGCGGTTGCATCGATCAGCGTTGCATTCGTTAAATGAGTTTGCAGTGATAGAAATGCCGCGGCGGAAAAGTAATAGTTCTCCATTTCGACACCGATAGACCCCCGATCCAGTTTCATTTCGCGCAATACTTCCGACAGGTGATCCATCGGATGACAGACGTCTGACTGTACGAAGTGATCCGGGTACTTCAGTATATTGTCGTCGTCGAGATAGGTGGTGCGCACCGCGCCGGGTGCATCGATACCGCGCCCCCACCAGACAGGCTCGTGGTCATGTTGCACGATTACGCACTGGTGGGTGTAAAAAGACCAGCCGTCGTAACCGGTAAGCCAGGCCATGTTGGACGGGTCGACGACGATCAGGCAGTCGATATTTTTATCGGACATCGCGGCCCGGGTCTGGTCGAGACGTCGTGTATATTCATCCAGGGTAAAGTTAAGCTTCGCGTCTTTCGGCATGATTGATTTCCCTAGGTAACGAAGTTGGTGCCAGCCTGGTGCTGCTGGCAAAGTTTGAAAGCCAGGGTTGCGATCGCGGTATCCTGGATGCCGGTACCGGTCAGGTCACACAGCGTTATGTCGTCGCTGTTGGCGCGCCCTGGCTTCTGTTGCGAGATCACCTGACCCAGCTCGGGGTATTCAGCCGCCGGGTTTACCAGTTTTTTATCGATTGCGTGGTGCAGCTCGCCGAGCAGCCTGGTCTGCGACAAGCGGTCACAGAAATACTGCGCCTTTTCGCCAATAATTGCAGGTTCGATCTCATTTTTGTGCTCCGAATCGGACCCCATGGCGGTAATATGCTGGCCCGCCTTGATGTGCTCCGCCATGAGCAGGGGCCGGGTCGAAGGGGTCGTGGTGACAATGATGTCGGCATCGGCCGTTGCGGTCGCAACATCCGCACATGCGCTGACTGATATTCCGAGACGTGTGCTTAGTTCTTCGGCCCTTGCCCCGGCCTTGTCGGGATTTCGGGCCCAGATTGTAGCCGACTCGATATCACGCACCAGGGTGAGGGCCTCGAGCTGCAGGCCGCCCTGAACCCCGGCACCCAGAATAGCCGCTCGGCGACTGTCTGCGCGCGCCAGGTACTTGGCCGCAACCGCGCCAGCGGCGGCCGTACGAATATCCGTCAGGTAGCCATTATCGAGTAACAGCGCCTCGACCATACCGGTGCGCGTGCTAAACAAGACCATGAGTCCGTTGACGCTGGGGAGGCCG
>CALZHS010000299.1 GCA_945787265.1 uncultured Gammaproteobacteria bacterium
TCACTGTGCACCGGTGTCCAGAAATCGAAAGAGTGACCGCTGCTACCCTGCACCGCGAGCATGACATTTTCCAGCAAGGTCATCGGCATGACTACGCTGGTAATCTGGAAAGACCTGGCCAGACCCAGGCGTGCACGGCTTGCAATGCTCTCGTTAAGAATGCTGTGACCGTCAAACTCGATATCGCCACTATCGGGTTTTACCTGGCCAGACAACTGTGCCATCAAGGTGGTCTTACCTGCACCATTGGGGCCGATAATGGCGTGGATAATACCCCGGTCGACGGAAAGATTGACATCTTCCGTGGCGACGATACCACCGAAGTGTTTGCTCAGGCCGGTTACTTTCAACAGTTGATCAGCCATGGTCTGCATCCCTGCGATCCAGCCGGCTCAACCAGCCGTGAATACCGCCCTTGCCGAACAACACCAGGGCAACCAGTAAAATGCCGAAAATCAGGTGCCAGTAAACCGTGATCGCCGATAGAAATTCTTCCAGCAGCGCGAACGCGATGGTGCCCACCAGCGGGCCGAACAGGGTGGCAACGCCGCCGATAATAACCATGAAGATCAGCTCCCCGGAGCGCGTCCAACCCATGATGTCCGGACTGATAAAACCGGTGAAGTTGCCGAATAACATGCCCGCTACACTACAGATCATTGCTGAGATTACGTAACAGGTCAGTCGATAGCGATAGGTGTTAAAACCCAGCGTCTGCATTCGTTGCTCGTTAAACTTGGAGCCGACGATAACCCTGCCGAATCGCGAGTGCACTAGTCGATGGGTAAAAAACAGGGCGAACAGTAATACCGCAAAAATCCAGTAATAAAGGCTCATACTACTATCCATGCTCAGCCATGCAGGGAACTCACTGCGCGAATAAATCACCAGGCCGTCATCCGCACCATACTCTTCGAGGCTCAAAAAAATGAAATACAACATCTGGGTAAAGGCCATGGTGATCATGATGAAGTAAACACCCCTGGTGCGCAGGCTGATCGCGCCGGTTACAAGTGCGAAGATCGCGCTGACCGACAGTGCCAGCGCCAGGTGCAACCAGCCGCTGTAATAATCGTAGTAAGACGGAATACCGACACAATAGGCGCCGATACCGATATAGGCCGCATGACCTAGACTGACCATGCCACCGAAGCCAAGTATCAGGTTCAGGCTGATCGCAGCAATGCACAGTATCAGCGCCCGGCTCAGCAAATCGAGGTAAAAAGGCTGATTTACCCACTCAAACAGGAAGGGTGCAAGCGCCAGTATCAGTAACAACAGGGCATAGATCCTACCGGATACGGTTGCAGGCACCGGGATCATTATTTCATGCCTGCCGGGGGAAATAGTCCCCGCGGGCGAAAAGCCAGCACCGCCGCCATCAGAAGGTAAACCAGCATTGCCGACAACGCGGGCGCCGCGGTTTCAGCATAGTTACCGGGCATTGCAAGTTGCAGCAGCAGGTCAAGATAAGAACGACTCATGGTATCGATCAAACCGATAATCATTGCCGTGTAAAAAGCCCCTTTGACTGATCCAATTCCACCGACGATGACCACAACGAAGGCGATGATAATTATGTCGTTGCCCATGCCGATACTGGCCTCGGTAATCGGCGCAATCAGCATTCCGGCAAGGCCCGCCATCGCCGCTCCGAGTGCAAACACGATTAAAAACAGTCGGTTGATGTCGATGCCAAGCGCCTCGACCATGGTTCGATTCGATGCTCCGGCGCGGATCAGCATGCCGAGACGGGTTTTTGTGACCAGGATAAACAGGATTGCCGCCACCACAAGCCCGGCGCCAATAATCAGCAGTCGATAGGTCGGCAGCACCAGGCTACCGACAGTCAGCTGGCCGTTCAATTCGTCAGGCAGCGGAATCGCTATACCAGATGCACCCCACAGCAGGTGCACCAGCGTATCAAAAATTAAAATCAGGCCGAAGGTCACCAGCACCTGGTCGAGGTGATCCTTGCGGTAAAGCTTGCGCACGATCAACCATTCAACCAACGCCCCGACGGCAAAGACGCCGATGAGCCCGACAATCACACCGGTTATAAACGAGCCGGTTTTAGCGACAACGGTGCCGCAAAAGTAAGCTCCGATCATGTAAAAGGAGCCGTGCGACAGGTTAAGAAAGTCCATGATGCCGAAAATCAGGGTCAGCCCCGAAGCCAGCAGAAACAATAACAGCCCCAGCTGCAGACCATTCATCAACTGTGTGACGAGCAGATTCCAGTCCATAACTATAAACCGCTTTGGAAAATTCGATTGATACCTGGTTCCCTGAGTTACAGGGAACCAGGTGATTGGAGTAAGCTTGTTACATTTTGCACTTAGAAGCGTGCAAATCCTGGTGGTTTTCGTAAACGGTTTTTACGATTTTTGTAGTCCAGCGACCCTCAGAGTCTTCAACCACTTCGCGCAGGTAGAAGTTCTGGATCGGCATATGGTTGTTGCCATAGGTAAACCGACCACGGACCGAATCAAAATCTGCGGCCATCAGTGCCTTGCGCAACGCATCCTTGTCTTTCAGATTGCCGCCGGTTGCCTCGACCGCGCTCTTGATCAGCATAATCGCGTCATAAGATTGCGCGCCGTAGAAAGATGGATACTTACCGTGTTTCTTGAGGTAATCAGAAACAAAACGCTGGTTGGCGGCGTTATCCATGTCGGGCGACCATTGCTGTGCCATTTTTGAACCCAGTACGCCATCCAGTTTTCCTGCCTGCAGTTTCGGTAACGCAATTGAATCCACGGTAAACGCGGTATACAGGGGCATCTTTGCCTGCAGGCCGGCCTGCTGGTATTGCTTGATAAAGGCACCACCGGCCTTACCCGGATAAAAAACATACAGTGCTTCCGCTCCCGAGGCCTTGGCCTTGGCCAGCTCGGCAGAAAAATCGAGCTGTGCGTCGGCGCCCCACTTGGTCAGGTCCTTACCCTTGATCTCTCCCTTAAAGACACTTTCCACGCCGGCTGCCATATCCTTACCCGCAGCGTAGTTCGGCGCCATGATATATATCGACTTCACGCCTTCCTGGTTGAGGTACTCGCCCAGTGCCATCGGCGTCTGATCGTTTTGCCAGGAAGTCGAGAAAAAATTCGGGTGGCAACGCTTGCCGGCTATCTGGGAAGGTCCGGCATTGGTGCTAATCAGGAACTTGTCCGCACCGGTGACTGAATTCATCGAAGCCAGCAATACGTGCGACCAAATATATCCGACGACAAAATCGACATCATCTTGTTTAACCAGCTTGTCAGTCTTCTGCTTACCGATGTCCGGTTTGAAACCGTCATCTTCCATGATCAACTCGACATCGAGAGGACCCATCTTGTTGTCGATATGTTCGAGTGCAAGCTCGACTGAATTTTTCATATCCTCACCGATAACACCGGCCGGTGTCGTCAGCGTCGTAATGAAACCGATTTTTACACTCGCGGCCTGGGCGAGGCCCGCCATGCTGATTGCACCTGCGATTATAATTGTGGGTATTATTTTGTTTAACATCATGCTCTCCTTTGGAGTAAATTTTCCGATCGATGGCATCTGCCATGCGATTCTTAC
>CALZHS010000300.1 GCA_945787265.1 uncultured Gammaproteobacteria bacterium
TAGAGTTAGGAAAAGGTATGGAGAGCGGAAAGGTTGGTGGAAGTCGTTGACGCACTTCCAGTAAAATGGCCATTATCTTTCCCCATGTTTTGTGAGGCAAATTATTTGACCGTACCCCTGTAATTCTAGCCACCTTGTATGTGGGATTTCCCTATAATTCTGACCCAGGGAGGTCCCAAAATGAAGCGCAAGCGCTATTCCGAAGAAAAGATTATTTCCATCCTGAAGGAGCATGAGGCGGGTGCCTCGGTACCTGATATATCCCGCCGACATGGCATTGCCGAGAACACGATCTATCGCTGGAAGTCCAAGTTTGGCGGAATGGAGGTGTCAGAGGCCAAACGACTGCGCGAGCTGGAACAGGAAAATGCCAAATTAAAACGTCTCCTGGGCGAAGCTGAACTCGATAAAGCCGCGCTGAAGGAGATCGTCGAGGGAAAGTGGTGACGGCCGCGCAACGACGTCGGGCCGTTGATCACCTCAAAAACCGTCGATTCAGTGAGCGCAGAGCCTGCCGCCTGGTCGGCTTCAGCCGTTCTGCATTCTGGCGCCCTCTGAAGGAACGTGATGACCAGGCATTACGCTCGCGCCTGAAGACCCTGGCCGAGCGCTATCCTCGCTACGGATATCCGACGCTGCACGATATGCTCAAAACCGAAGGCCTGGTGATCAACTCAAAGCGAACCTACCGTTTATATCGAGAGGAAGGGCTACAGGTCCGCACCAAGCGACGCAAGAAACTGATCCGACCGCGGATACCCATGCTGGTGCCCGATTCGATCAATCAACGATGGTCGATGGACTTTGTCTCGGATCAACTCGCTAACGGCCGTCGTTTCCGAGTGCTGAACATTGTCGATGATTACTCACGTGAGATCGTGCTGCAGATAGTCGACTTCTCGATCTCGGGCTATCGCGTAGCACGCGAGCTGGATCGGCTCGAGCGCAGGCTACCGAAGGTGATTGTTTGCGATAACGGGCCGGAGTTCACTTGCAAGGCGATGTTCTTCTGGTCTAAGAAAACCGGCACGAAGTTGCATTTCATTCAGCCAGGCAAACCTACGCAAAACGCATTCGTCGAATCGTTTAACGGAAAGTTCAGGGAGTATTGTTTAGATATGCACTGGTTTGCCAGCATCATCGATGCGCGATCAATCATTGACGATTGGCGATGGCACTTTAACGAAGTCAGACCGCATCGTTCACTGGGACGAATACCGCCTGCTGTGTTCGCCAAACGAGTTGCCTGATATGATTAATTTCCCACATCAAGCGTGGCTCACATTCAGGGGTACGGTCATACGAAGCAGCACCAGACGTTTTTTAATTTAAGTGACTGTTTTGGGTTGTCAACTCAACCGGTCGACGCAACACATGCATTAAATCGTTCTGCGGGTGTATCAAAGCCTAATGTCTTGCGTGGACGCTCATTTAACTGACGTGCCACTGCATTGAGCTTTGCTTGCGAGTGTACTGATAAATTGGTGCCCTTTGGAAAGTACTGCCGCAACAATCGATTGGTATTTTCGTTCGACCCCCGTTGCCAGGGACTTTTGGGATCACAAAAGTAAACCTGGATATTCGTGTCTAATGTGAACCGCTGATGGTCCGCCATCTCCTTACCGCGATCCCAGGTCAATGATTTATAGAGCTCGTTCGGCAGTTTTCTGGACTGCTTGATCAGGGCATTGATGACCGCCTCGGTTTCTTTCCCGGATACTTTGGCCAGCATGACATAACGGGTATGACGTTCAACCAACGTTGCGATAAAGCTATTGTGCGAGCCGCAGATGAGATCACCTTCCCAATGACCAGGCACCGCTCGATCTTCCACCGAGGCCGGGCGCTCGCGGATCGAGATGGCCTCGGTTATTTGCCCAAGCCCTTGACCCTTCTTACTGGTCTTGCGCGGATAACGCATGACCCTTTTGCTCCTAAGATACTGAAGCAATTCCCTTTTTAGTACTCCCCGGGCCTGGATGAACAAACTGCGATAAATAGTCTCGTGCGACACCTGAAGCTTCTCTTTACCAGCATGGGCCTTCTTTAACCAACCCGCAATCTGCTCGGGCGACCAATGGCATTTAAGCTTGCCGGCAATGATGCGCCTGAGTTGAAGGTTACTCGCCAGTTTACAGGGTTTCGGCCGGTGTGCTCTATCCCAGGTTGCTTTGTCCGCGTGGTTGGCGCGATAACGCTTCAAACCGCCATTGCGGTTGATTTCCCGGCTAATCGTCGAGGGCGCGCGATCCAGTTGACCGGCAATGGCACGCAAAGACAGCCCGCCGACGATCCCTCTTGATATCTCTTCGCGTTCCGAAAGGGTGAGCGCCAGTCTGGAGCGCTTTCGACCGAGTGGTCGGATACCGCCGTAGCGAGCTAAGTTTTTGGTTATCGCGGAATGACTGGTTTCAAAGGCACGAGCAATTGCATTAAGCGATTCACCCCGTTGCCAGCGATCCCACATTTCGGACTTTTCTGCCGACGTATACCATCTTCGTTTTCTTCGTGACATTTACAACACCTCATCTTTTCTTCTTAAGATAAAGTGTTGCGTCGATCAGTTGAGGTCACCGCCGTTCTAAGCCTCTAATGTTACGGTCTTGAGGGTCTGCTTTGGAGTAATTAATCCAGCCAAAATATCGACTCCTGCATTACGTCTCAAGTTATGATTGCTGTCACGGGGGATATTCATGAAAGCGATCGTATTTACTCAATATGGGCTGCCGAATGGCCTTGAATTGAAAGAGGTACCAAAACCTGCGCCGAGGGACGATGAGTTACTGATACGCGTTCACGCGTCCTCTATCAATTCCTGGGACTGGGAGTTCCTGAACGGAAAGCCGTTTATTAACCGTCTCTTTTACGGCCTTCTTAAGCCAAGGCCAGGCAAGCAGATACTTGGCTCTGACGTTTCAGGAACCGTTGAGACAATCGGCAAGGCGGTCAAGCGATTTCAACCCGGGGATGAGGTTTTTGGCGATCTCTGGGATAACTGGGGTGGTTTTGCCGAATATGCCTGTGCGAAAGAAACTGCCCTTGAACTCAAACCCTTACACTCAACTTTCGCAGAAGCAGCCTCCGTACCCCAGGCTGGTGTCCTGGCCTTGCAGGGATTACTCAAAGCCGGGCAACTAAAACCAGGGCAAAAGGTTTTGATTAACGGAGCAGGCGGCGGTGTCGGTACATTTGCAGTTCAAATCGCCAAGCACTGGGGGGCGGAAGTGACGGGGGTAGATGCCTCGCACAAGCTGGATATCATTCGGTCGGTTGGCGCAGACCACGTAATTGATTTCACTCAGGATGATTTTACGAAGACTGGAGAGCGATATGATCTGATTGTTGATTGTCAGAATTTCCGATCCATGTTTGACCATAAACGAGCATTAAATCCAAGTGGCACCTATGCCATGGTCGGCGGTTCAATTCCTCGTGTCTATCAACTTTGGCTACTCAACGCCATCGGACGACTGATCCGTGACGACAGAAAACTTTGCTTAGTGGCGGAGGGGCCAAATAAAGGTCTAACAGATCTGAGAGA
>CALZHS010000301.1 GCA_945787265.1 uncultured Gammaproteobacteria bacterium
CAACTAAGCTAGGCCGATGTTACACGATTCAGCCGACGCTGCCACGCATCCGGTCGACAGCCGACACGGCTACGCGATGCTGCTGATGGTAATCGGTTCGATCGCGATCAGCTTCGGCGGCCTGGTGCAGCGTAATATCGAGGTGGCCGACCCGTGGCAGATCAATGTCTATCGGTCGCTGGGCATGCTGCTGGCCATTGCGCTGATCATTGCCATTCAAAACAAGGGCAGGATCATGCAAACCATGCTCGGAGTTGGTCGCTTCGGACTGCTGGCGGGGATCCTGCTCTCGGTTGCCGGCATCTGCTTTATCCAGGCGCTGACCCACACCACGGTCGCCAACGCGCTGTTCGTGCTCGGTGCAATACCCTTCTTTGCGGCGCTGCTGGCGCGCATATTTCTCGGTGAAAAGCTGCGCAACGCGACCCTGGTAACGATGCTGTTTGCCGGCTTCGGGCTGGTGCTGATGGTGCTCAATGGCATCAATGTTGGTTCGGGCTTCGGCAACCTGATGGCGCTGGTGACGGCGCTGAGCTTTGCCAGCTACGCGGTGGTGGTGCGTTACCGCCGTAAGGTCGAAATGCTGCCCGCGCTAATGATTTCGTCGTTGCTCATTATCGTCATATCGTTCACGGTCAGCGGTGGTGACATGGATATCCCATGGAACGATATCCTGCTATCGCTGTTCTGGGGCGGCTGCCTGTCGGGCTTCGTCAACTGGATGTTCATCATCGCGTCACGTCATCTGGCGGCTGCCGAAGTCACGCTGATCATGCTGCTCGAATTCGCGCTCGGTCCGATCTGGGTTTGGCTGTTTGTCAACGAGGTCCCGACGCGCTGGACGCTGATCGGTGGTGCTGTCGTCATTACTGCGGTGGCGGTACGCGCGATCCTTGAGTTGATGCTTAAATCGCGGCCCGAGCAAACCCCGAGCCAGCCGGTCTAGGCGCTCAGGCTGGCTACCATCGGATCAGAAAACACGGTGACTTCACCGGTCTCGCGATCGTAGAGATTGATATTGTCGAGGTAGGGCGAATAAATGTGCAAGGTGACCAGGTTGCCGTCACCGTTATTACGTATTTCGTGAATGTCGTCGTCAAATGAGCCACAGACCTCGCCGGCGCGCATGGTTGTCACCGATTTCTCGACCAGTCGACCATTCTCCCTGGCGAAACTGGTTTCGGTCGCGACACCCTCGATTACGCGCACCCCGCAGGAGGCGCCCTTGTGATCATGAATCGGGCTCGCCTGCCCCGGCCTCCAACACAGAACCAGCGCATAAAATTGTGGCCCGTACGCGAGCAGGTTACGACTGTAACGCTCGTCTGAAAAATGAATATGGTCCGCCAGCAGGTCAGCCGAAATGGAATCGTCTTGCAGGCGCTCCGTCAATTCATCGAGCGCAATGCGCTGCTCAAATGAACGCAGCCAGTCGGTCAGCTCTTTAATATCCTGCATATCAATATCCCAGTTCCGGGCGCACCACGTTCAACAGTTCTTCGCCTGCCAGGTAGCGTTGCAGATTGTTGAAAAACAACTCCAGCGTAATCGGCACATAATGGTCGCCATCATCGGCCGATACGTGCGGCGTGACAACAAAATTCGGCGCTACCCACAATGGCGAATCATGCGGCAAGGGTTCTTCATCAAAAACATCGATGACAGCACCCGATAAATGGCCACTGGCCAGTAAATTTGCGAGCGCCTCGTAATCGAAGGTCGAACCGCGACCCACGTTGATAATACCGGCACCCGCTTTGAGTGACTGCAAGCGCTGCCGATCAAACAGGCCACGGGTCTCCGGCGTGGATGGCAGGGACACGAAGACGTAATCCATCCGCGGTAACACCGTGTCCAGTTGATCCATGGCAACCATTTCATGCACGTGGGGATGAGGCCGACCGTGGCGACTGACACCGATGATATTCACCGGCATCTTGTCGAGCTGCACTGCGGCACCACCACCGATACTGCCAACGCCGATCAGGCCTACGGTCTTGCCCTCGATCGGGGTCGAAAACAGGGAGTTCCAGGTCGCGGTGCGCTGGTTACTGAGGATCGCCGGCATTTTATTGTGCAACATTAAAACCGCCATCAGGGCATATTCACCGGCCTTGTCGGCATGCGCGCCCTTGTTATTGGTAATCGTTACACCTTCGGGAACCCAGTCCATCGGACACAGGTGCTCGACCCCGGCGCCGATGCAGTGAATCCATTTCAACCGTGGCGCGACTTCAGCAAGATTCTCGGTGGGCAGATTCCAGGTCAGCAGTATCTCGGTGTCACGCATCGATTCGGCCCAGTGGTCGGTATCCCAGTCGACAAAAACCTCGAGTTGCGCCGCAAGCTCGGGATAGTGCTGTGCAACCTGCTGATACCTGTCCATCGAGATCGTAAACACCGGCTCGCTTTCGGGGGTCGACGGAAAGGTTTCCGGACCCGCATGATTGTTCTTGATATGCAGCTTGACGGTCATTCGCGGTATCCGGATTCGAGCGACTTGAGTGCGTCGATGACGCTCTCAACACGCGCTTCACCAGTCAACGATTCGGCATCAAACTGGAATCGCATGACCTGCTCACCGATCGCATTCAACCTGGCGCTATCATCATTCGCGTCCTTGTCTATGTTAAGCACCGTGTCACCCCCATAGGTCGGTACCGGGTTGGGCCAGAAATCTGCAACATGGCCGGGCTCGATGCCGTTTTCCAGGTCGTGGCAAAGCTTACGCAGTTTCTTGCGATACTGGATAATACCCTTGTCACTCGGCACCAGGTGCTCCATTTTCTGATCGGCAATACGGCCCATACCCTCGACGGCCTCGGCATCACCGGGAAATCGCTGTCTCTGGTCATAGCTGCGATCCATGCGTTCCCCCTGTTCAATCAGCTCCGGACCCTCGGGCGTATTGTATTCCTCGGGATCGGCACGATCGCCAAAGATTGCCCATGCAAACGCGGTGCTGTTTTCATCATCGATCGGCACCACCCAGCGTGAAAACGCGGTTCGACCATAGTAGATCGGCCTGGTGCCATCAGCTGAAAACGCCGCACCCGCCTGCGTGAAGTTCGGCAACACGAGCTCATTGACCCGAACCCAGACATGATCATTGACCCGGCGCACATTGGCGCCGAGAAAACTCATTTCACGCTCGTAAAACAGCAGCTCACCCAGTTCACCCAGGCCCTCGGAAAATTGTGCCCGACTCATGCGGGAATGCAGGAAACTGGTGTGAATCGGGTCGAGAATCGCGTCCAGCACCTGTAGCCAGTTGCAGCGGTAATCGGCACGATAAGGCACCAGGGTCTGGCCCTCGATATCGAAGGTATCGTAAAGCGGAAACTCCGGCATACGCTCGATCGGTCCCAGGTAGGCAAACAACAGCCCCCGACATTCCCTGACCGGGTAGGCACCGAGCCGTGCCTGTTGCCTGACCAGGTCGGATATTTTTTCCGGCTGTCCGGGTATCTCGATAATGCTGCCATCGATATCGATCAACCAGCCGTGGTAACAGCAGCGAATGCCCTGGTCTTC
>CALZHS010000302.1 GCA_945787265.1 uncultured Gammaproteobacteria bacterium
CAGCAGCGCATCACCCTGTTCTGGCCGGGTATAGATCCCGATATCGCTATCCGAGGTTACGCAGGCGGTTTCACGAACATAGCCTTGCGGTAGCGGCACATGCGCGACCTCCTGGCGCAGCGCGCGGGTCTTTACCTTCATGTGCTTTTCGATATCGGCCATCCGGTTGATCTTCGACGAATGCGGTCCGGCCGCATTGAGCACGGCCGGCGCGTTAAATATCTCTCCATTTGTGAGCATGACACCATCAACCTGGCCGCCCTGCTTCAGGATCTCGCAGACCTCGGCGTTGTAGATAAAAGTTCCTCCCGCCACCTCGGCCGCGCGCATGATGTTATGCGTCGCCAGCTGCGGATCGGAAATATAACCCGCCGCGTGAAACAACACCGCCCCGGGCAGCGGTTCGTCATTGGCAATGCCAAATGCCGGGTCATCCGGCAGTTTGGCCGGGTAAAAAGACTCGGTATTCAAGACCGGCAACTTTTGTTTCAACGCCTCGGGAGTGTATTCGCTATACGGGGAATCGAGTTCATCCATGAGCGCCATGGTCGGCCGCAAATAGTCATTAGCCTCGGTTTTCATGACCATCGAACCAACGTTGTGGTATTCGATCAGGCCGCGTTCGTCGACGTCGTCGCCACCGAGATAGTCGGCCCAGTTCTTCCAGTAATAATGTGATTCGTAGGCCATCGCCGAGCCATCCAGCGTCGAATAGTAGGGCCGGATGATCGCGCAGGAACCCGAGGTCGAGCCGTAGCCCGCGGCCGGCAGACGGTCGAGGTTGAGCACTTTCCAGCCCTTGCGTCCGAGGGCCAGCGATGTGGCGCAGCCGATAATACCGGCACCGATAATGATTGCGTCGTAAGATTTTGACATGGCGTTAAACCTTTACTGATTGACGGGATTGCCTCATGCATTTCACCGTGCAAGCTCGATTTCGCGTCGCCGCTCGTTCACGTACTGTTCCAGCGAGGTGCGTATCGATGCGTCCATTTCGGGCGCCTCGTAGTCCTTGAGCGCCTGCCGATAGACCTTGTTGGCGCGCTGAAAAGCCGTTTGCTCGCCGTTTTCTGCCCAGGTCTCGAAGTTACTCCAGTCCGAGACAATCGGCTCGTAAAAGGCGGTGGTGTAATTCGCGATAGTATGGCTTGTCCCGAAAAAATGACCGCCATGACCGGCTTCGACGATGGCGTCCAGCGCCAGGCTCGATTCGTCCACGGTCAGTGGTTTCAGGGTTTCGGCCATCATCTGCAGCATATCGACATCGATAATGAATTTTTCAAACGATGCGCACAGCCCGCCTTCGAGCCAGCCGGCGGCATGCTTGATAATCTGGGCATGTCCCATGACCGCACCCCACAGCGACATTTGCGATTCCCAGGCCGCCTGCGCGTCGACACAGTTGGATGCATTGGTATTGGACGAGCGAAACGGCAGGTTATAGCGTCGCGCGAGCTGACCACTGGCCCAGGCGGCACGGGTATATTCGGGAGTACCAAAGGCAGGTGCCCCGCTGCGCATATCCGCATTCGACGTAAATCCACCATAGACCATTGGCGCGCCGGGGTTGACGATCTGCGACAGCGCGATGACGCCAAGCGCTTCCGCGTTTTGCTGCGCCAGTGCGCCCGCGAGCGTGATCGGACACATGGCCCCGGACAGCGTGAACGGGGTCACGATGGTCGGCTGCCCGTTCTCGGCCATTTCAATCAGGCCATCGAGCATGAGACCATCCACACGTAATGGAGAATTGGTATTGACCACGGTGGTGATACTGGGTTGTTTCTTTATCGTTTCCCGGTCGACGCCGCGCGCAATGGCGGACATCTCGATACCGTCGTTGACGCGCCCTCCCCCGAGGCAATAAAGCGAAAATGAACGATCGGTCAGTGTCAGGGCTGCCAGGGTTGCATCCAGGTGGCGGGTTTCCGGATGAATATCGATCGGTTCGACCGGGTAACCGCTGAAAAAATCGATTACATCGTAATGGTGCCCGAGACGCAGGAAATTACAGTAATCCTCGAAGTTACCGGTGCGGCGCCCTCCTTCCAGGTCTGAACTGTTGGGCGCACTGGCCACGGTGGTGAAATTAACCGCGTTTCTCCCCACCAGACGATTGCGCTCGGGATTGGGTGCATGCAGCGTAAACTCGGCAGGCACCGTGGCCAGGCGCTGCATCAGGTGATCACGGTCGAGGTAAACCCGCTGCAGATCCCAGTCAACACGGGCACCATCCTGCTCGTAGAGCCCGAGTGCGGTTTCGTTCAATATCTCGAGCCCGATATCTTCAAGGATGCGCATCGATCCGTCATGGATGAGATCCAGGGCTTCGCTATCAATCGCCTCGATCGGCGGATAAGGATTAAACAACTGCTCGGCTTTTGGTTTGACCAGCTGCTCCGGTGCAGCGCTGCGTTTACGGGCTCTTCTGCGGGTCATTGCGGGCTCCAGTGATGCAACCGTCGATAGTATTTGAGAAATACGAAGCCGTCTAGCCATGGCGCACAGCTTATTATTGAACGACCCTGGTCAGCACTTCATCTGTCTGTTCGGGCTACCACCTAAACCTATCGGCTCAGACAGGCGGCGACTTCGGTTCAGGAATTTCTATACCAGCAGGGGGTATCCTGACTCAACGGCATGGGTCTCGAGATCGACGATGGCCTGGTAGTCGTCCAGCGCCACGGGTTCGAAACTGAGCAGATGAAGCTTCTCACGCACGCTATCGGGCGCGCTCGCCAGTGCTCGATTCAGGTTTTCGATCAGCATTTTCGTATCGATGATATCCGAGTTCGGAACCACGAAAGGCAGTCCGCAGGTTTTGACGCTAAACCCGATGCTGCGCACCTGACCCACTAATTCTGGCCGGCAATCCTGGATCAGCTGGTAACTGACACAATCAATCGCGGCGATATCCGCTTGCTGGTTCGCAACCGCTTCGAGGCTGTGAAGATGACCGCCGGTGGTAATCACCCCGGAAAAGAACTGTCGCGCGGGTTTCAGGTTGGAGATCGCATAGCGGAATACGTTCATGCCGCTGTTGGAATCCGGAGCGTTGATCGCGGCGACTTTTCCCCTGCAATCGGCCAGCGATGCGATACCGGAATTCGCGCCCACGATGAAGCGGCTCGAATAAAATTTTTCTTCGCTACCGGGTACGTCAAATACGGGCACGCAAAACGGGCTCAACCGGTCTTTCCAGCAAGTCATCAACGGATAACCACAGGTATGTCCAAACAACAGGGCCGGGTCACGCAGCAGCGATTGATCTGAATCGAAGTGCAACGATATTTCCTGGTCGCTACCGCCCTCAAGCTGCTCTATCAATATATTGAAAAGCTGTTGCCAGGCCAGCTTCAATTCATCGGTAAACGAATACATTCCGCAGCTAATGAGGCGTTCGACCATAGAACACAAAATACTCGCCAACAACACTAAACACCAGCCGATTTTGGTGTTAAGAATAAAGTGAATTTAGGTGAACCTGAAATTGCAGCGATGATTTATTTACATACGCAGCAGGGTTTTACGCACCAGCGCCAGTTGCTGGAATTCCTCGCCGTAAACGGCGGCCTGCGCGTGGGAATTGCCTGGAATCCGGGCTGCATAGCTTTCGTAACGTGGGTCGGAAATACTGATCACCACCGGAATCCGGGTCTCGCCTGTCGCAGTAACAGGATCGATGTTGTAATCCGGTGTCCAGGCCTGGGTCTCACTTTGCGTCGGCAGCAGCATTTGCACTTCACCGGTGAATACCTTGCCCGGAATACTATCGAAGGTTACTTCGGCCGCCCTGCCCTGGTTGAGATGTAGCAGGCTGTTGCGGTGAAACCACGCAACCAGCTTCGGTTCGTCACTCGATCGCGATGTATCCATGATTCGTTCGTTGGCATCGGGTGTAACCGGCCCTGTTGTCAAATGCTGCTGGCTTACTCCGGTGTAAGGATGGAAATAATTCAATACCTGGATTAAGACGAATACCAGGAAGATGACTCCAATCGAAGTGGCGGGCACCGTAAACTGGGTAAGGGGAATTCTCAGTACCGCAAAAATCGCAATACAGATTGCAGCGCAGGTCGATATCAGTAACAGTTCCATAATCTGTCTCGCTGTCAGTGATTATGCCGCTTCGCTGGCGGCCATGATTGCCTTTTCGATGCGCTCGATCCTGTCATCGAGTACCTCGAACTTGTGACCCAGCAAAGAAACCGAGTCGGTAATGTCGGCATCGAGATCGCTCTCTTCCGCAGCCGCCTTGTCGTTGATCGCGGTGTCTTCATTGATCTGGCTGAACCTTGGGCTCAGGTCCTCGCGGTAAGCCGCGGCCCAGATCCACAACAACGGCCAGATTGCGTGTAGCGTGAACAGGCTGACCCACCCCGCATGATGGATTGCATCCTGGTGGGGGTGATTGCGGTCAACCGCAATTTTATAGGGAATCTTCAGAATCGCGATGGCGCCAAACAGCAGGCTGATCGCGGTAAAAATCAGAACCCCGAGCGCAATGTAATCGAGCATATCGTATTGCCAATCT
>CALZHS010000303.1 GCA_945787265.1 uncultured Gammaproteobacteria bacterium
GAAAAGCTCGCAAAAGAAAGATCGGGCGAGTTTTTTGTCGATTTTCCGGTCGAAAAGGCCGAGGTGTTTTTTGCCCCCGGCTGGTTACGTGCGAAGAATGGCGATGGTCGGGTTTTATTCCATAATACCGGTGTCGAATTCGAGCTCGATCGAGTCAGCTACGAAAGTATCGACAGTGCCCGGGCCACGGGGTCGATTGCCGACTTCGATAAAGCTGTTCTGGAACTTGATATAAAAAGCGAGATGCCAGCAGTCGATGCGGTACGTATATGGATCGATTCCCCGGTTGGTGAGCGCTACCGTGAGATTGTAGGTAACGTGGATGAACTCGGGGGCGAAGTCAGCAGTGAAATCCAGCTTCGCCTGCCGCTACATAGCGATGACGACGACCAGCAGGTTCTTGTAAAGGTTGACTTCGATGATGCACGCGCAATGGTGAAAAACTGGGGGCTGGATTTATCACAGGTAAAGGGACGGCTGCTGGTAACGCGGGATTCGATTGTTGCCGAGCAGCTTAATGCGAAGTTTTTCGGTGACCCGGTAAGTATTAACATTAACACCGAAGGGCCTGGCGGCGATACCGTCGTGAACGTGAATGGCTTGCTTGAATCCGCGAACCTGCTTAAACGACTACCTGACAAGATAGCGCAGTATGTTGAGGGCAAAAGCGACTGGCAGATACGACTTGTCATCGCCCCGGAAACGGCCCCGGATCAGCAACCGTACCTGCAAATTACCGCCGCCAGCAAACTGGGCAATACGCAGATTGCCCTGCCGCAACCGTTCGCTAAATCTGGACCGGATAGTGCCCGTTTTTCGGCCGATATCAGTTTTTTCCCAGAACAAGTAGAGTTTACCGCTAATCTTGGGCCTGACATCCGTAGCCGAGGGGATCTCTTGTTAGGCAATGAGCAGGAATTCGAGTTGAGTTCGCTAGAGCTTGCATTTGCGGCGGAGCTGGAGCCGTTAAAGCGGCGAGGATTAATCATGCATGGTTTCGCCGAACAGATTTCAATCGACGACTGGATCGACGTTTTTAAGGGGTCCGGTGTTACAAGTCCCGCCCTGCTAAAAGCCGCTAATCTCAAGTTTGACCGGGTTTTTGCCTTCAACCATGTTCTTGAGAATGTTCAATTTGATCTCAGGCAGACCGATGAAAAACGATTCCTCGGAGAAATCGAGTCATCGATAGCCAGCGGTCGCTTTACGGTCCCGAACCAGATTTCCGCGAAAACCCCGCTTCGGGTCAACCTGGAATACCTGAGACTGGACAAACAGGAACAGGAAGCCGGGTATGCCTCGCTGCTACCGAGAGACCTGGTCGATTTTCGCCTCGACAGCCAGGCACTGGTTTTTCACGACATGCTGTTTAACGACGTGACGATTGAAGTCAGGCAGGCAGGAAATGAATTGCATGTTGATAATCTCAGTATGCGCCGTGACGAGATTCTGTTATCGAGCAAGGCGCATTGGGAATATGATCCGGGCAGTAAGTCGCATCTTTCCAGTGTCGATTTGAGTTTCAAGGGCCCTGAATTTGGTCAGGCCATATCAGGACTTGGATTTGGCGAATCGATAAATGGCGGCCGAGTGGACTTTAACGGCAGATTTGCCTGGCCAGCGTCACTGCTGGCATTCGAACTGGAAAATTTGGCAGGTGAGGCCAGCCTGGAAATTGTCGATGGTGTGCTGAATAACGTGGATCCGGGCGGTGGCAGGCTGGTTGGGCTTTTAAGCCTGAGTGCTCTGCCGCGGCGTTTGTCACTTGATTTTTCAGATGTGGTGATTGGAGGCATGGAGTTTAGTAAGATCTCCGGAACCTACAGGATCGATGACGGCAATGTTTTTACCGACAAAGCTACGCGCCTGGACGGCCCTGCAGCGAAGATCAAGATATCGGGTAAGACCGGCTTAAAGACGCGTGATTATGACCAGATCATGCGCGTCACTCCGAAACTCCGGCAAACCTTGCCGCTAATCGGTGCGGTTTCGGCTGGTAGTAGCGTCGGCTGGGGTTTGCTGCTGTTGCAAAACCTGTTTAAAAAAGCAATAGACGGTGCGGTGGAAGTCGAGTACAAGGTCACGGGTAGCTGGGACGATCCCCAGATAGAATTGATAAAGGCTGTTGATGAAAACCAGCAAGAATTGCCGAAAATTGATAAGTAAAGCCTGTATCGCCGGCCTGTTGCTGGTGGCGGGCCATGCGATGGCCAACTCGGTTCGTATTTTTACGCTAAGTGCCGACGAATGGGCGCGTCCGCGTTCCGGTGCGGTGATTCCGCAACTGTCCGCGGTGCGCTCTGCGGTGGGCTACTGGGGTAAAGATGGCAACAGGCTAATGATCATACGCTATCCGGGTGAGGATAGCGGCGAACTGTGGGCAGCAGAACTGCGTGACTGGTTGATTTCTCTGGGCGTGCCCGCAGATTATATACGCCTGGTACCAGGAACACAGGCAGCCGAGGAAATCAAGCTGATGGTCGGCAATCGTGACGAATTGGAGCAATAATAAAATGGCATCTACCTTAGAAGCGGTCAGTCAACATATTCTCGAACCGAGTGAACTGCACCTGGAGCAGCTTGACGGATTTCTGGATCGGCTGCAGGGACGTTACGTCGATGCAGGGGACCTGTATTTTCAGACCAGCCAGCAGGAATCCTGGGTAATGGATGACGGCATCCTGCGCGAGGGCAGTTTTAATATCGAGAAAGGCGTAGGCATTCGCGCCATGTCCGAGGAGAAAACCGGTTTTGCCTACTGCGATGACCTGGGAAGCAACGCGATTACGCAGGCGCTCAGTAATGCGCGTGCTATCGTCAAGCAGGGGCAGTCAGGTACCAGCGTGGTTCAGCTGGCAAGTAAACCGGCGACCGCCCTTTATACCTCGGACAATCCGGTCGATGGGCGTAGCGCCGAGGAAAAAGTCGAGTTGCTGAAAAAACTGGATGCCTATACCCGTTCACTGGACGAGCGTATCGAACAGGTAATCATTTCGTTGTCGGGAGGTATCGATCATATCCTGGTCGCGGCTACTGATAACACCCTGGCATCCGACATACGTCCGCTGGTGCGCCTCAACGTTACGGTGTTGATGCATCATGCCGGGCGTCGTGAACAGGGTAGCGCGGGTTGCGGTGGTCGACATGCCTACGATCTTTTTTTTAATTCCGACCGCGCATACGAACTGGCTCGCGAGGCCGTCAGGCAGGCCGCGGTTAACCTGGATTCGGTTGCCACACCTGCGGGCAGTATGCCGGTTGTGCTGGGTCCGGGCTGGCCAGGCGTCCTGTTGCACGAAGCCGTGGGCCACGGACTGGAAGGGGATTTCAATCGCAAGGGCACTTCGGCTTTCAGTAACAAGCTGGGGCAGCAGGTTGCTTCACCGCTCTGCACCGTCGTTGATGACGGCACGCTGGCGGATCGGCGTGGATCACTTACTGTCGACGACGAGGGCGTTCCGGCACAATGTACGACACTGATCGAAAACGGCGTGCTCAA
>CALZHS010000304.1:0-2689 GCA_945787265.1 uncultured Gammaproteobacteria bacterium
TCACGGGCAAACTCGAGGAAGGGCTGACCACTGATTTTCTCGATTAAGGCGGCGATCACCATAGTCATACCACCGTTGTAGTACCAGCGCGCACCCGGTTTGCTGTGCAACGGTTTGGTCAGCACATATTGAACCGGGTCCGGGGCGTAATACATACTGATCTCATCGTTTTTGGGATTTGAATAGGGCACCTCCATTTCATTCCATTCGAAACCCGCGGTCATGGTCAGCACATGATGCAGGGTCACTTCTTCAACGCCAGGTGCTACCTGGTTCGCAAACTCGGGAAAAAAATCGATGATCGGGCGTGACAGGGCGCTATCGAATTCGTCACCTAGAGCTATACCCAGCAGCAATGAGGTAACACTTTTTGAAATCGAGCGCAGATCATGGAGACTATTTTCGTTGAACTCCCGGTGCCCTATCGAGATCCCCCAGCTTTCATCCTTACCGGCGAGGTATTTCTCATAGACGAGCTTACCGTCGTACTCGACCAGCAAGATATGTGCATTTGGATGCCACCCCGTCTCAAGACGCTGATTTAACTGTCGCATTTTACCGACGTCGAAACCGCTGGCTTCTAACGTGGCGGTTATCCAACCATCATCGCGCTGTTCGGCAGAATTAGCTAAACTGACCGGCGCTCCCTGGGAACAACCCAGCAATAATAGTGGCACAAGACAGGACAGCAAACGATGCATGCAAACAAGATATCTTTTACAGCTATCGACGACAACCTGAATTCAGTCCGAGACAACAATGACTAACAGCAGACCAAATATACTCGTAATCCAGGCGGACCAGCTCGCGGCAAACGCTATCGGGGCATACCAGAATCCAATCGCCAGCACGCCGTACATGGATTCTCTGGCTGCCAACGGCGTCATATTCGACTCCGCCTATACCAATTTCCCGCTATGTGCACCCTCGCGGTTTTCGATGATGGCGGGACAGCTGGCCTCGACCATCGGCGCCTACGACAACGGGGCGGAGTTTCCCTCTTCGATTCCCACTTTCGCTCACTACCTGCGCAATCTCGACTACCAGACCTGCCTGGTCGGCAAGATGCATTTCGTCGGCGCGGATCAACTGCACGGATTCGAACAGCGACTGACGACCGATATCTACCCCGGTGATTTCGGCTGGACCGGCGACTGGACCGAGGTGCGACCCAGCTTTGCCAACGATACGGTTACCTTTACCAATGCCGGCACCTGCCTGCGCAACGTGCAGCTCGAATACGATGACGAAGTCTGTCATCGCGCGCGACGCAAGATTTACGACCTGGCGCGTGGCAACGACGAGCGGCCCTTCATGCTATTCACTTCGTTTACCCATCCGCACGATCCGTTTCAATGTCGGCCCGAGCACTGGGATCGCTACCGCCATGATGATGTTGAAATGCCGGAGGTTAACACCGCGCAGGCGGACATGGATCCCTACAGCCTGCGCCTGATGGCACAGTATGCGCTCAAGGACAATCCCCCCGGCGAAGAACAGGTGCGCGTGGCGCGGCACGCATACTACGGCTCGGTCAGTTACGTCGATGACCTGGTCGGTCAGTTACTCGCCGTGTTGAAAGAAACCGGCCTGCATGAAAATACTGTTGTCCTGCTGACCACCGACCACGGCGAAATGCTGGGCGAGCACGGGCTCTGGTACAAGAAATCCTTCTTCGAGGAAGCCTGCCGGATTCCTCTGATCATCAGCCACCCGCAGCTCGATCATCGCCGCGTCGGCGCAAACGTATCGCTGGTAGACCTGCTGCCGACGCTGCTTGAAATCGCAGGCGATCGTGAACAATCCAGCCTGGTCGAGCCGGTCGCAGGACACAGCCTCTGGGGGCTGGCCACCGACTCCACGTCAAGCCGGGATTATCCGGTCTACGCCGAGAACCTCGCCGAGGGTTCTACCACGCCGCTGCTGATGGTCAAGCAGGGGCAGGTAAAATACGTTTACAGCGCAGTCGATCCTGAGCAACTTTTCGATCTTGCGAAAGACCCCCATGAGCAGGTTAACCAGATTGATAATCCTGAATACGGGGATGAACGCGAGACTCTGTCGGGACTGGTGCAACAACAGTGGGACGTCGAAACCCTGGCGAGTGACGTTTTTGCCAGCCAGCGGCGACGTCTGTTTCTGCGCGAAGCGCTTGCCAGGGGCAGGCTCCAGGATTGGGATTACAAGCCGGTCGATGAGCTCGAACAACATTGCCTGCGTGCCGACAGGATTTACTCGCAGTGGGCTTACCAGGATATCCTCGATTACCGGTTCCCGAAAACATGATGCCGGGTCTGCGTGCACTTTCCGAGGCGCTGGGTCGCGGTGAAACCTCTTCTGCCAGCCTGGTTGAGCAGTCGCTGGCGTTAGCCAGCCAGTCAGACTCGGTTTTTAACGCGATAAACCCGGGTCTCCTGAACCTGGCACAGTCGATCGATCAGGCGCGCAACAAATCACGATCGCTGTCACCGCTTGCCGGCATTCCGATTGCGCTCAAGGATCTGTTCAATGTCAGGAATGAGCCCACGCTGGCAGGCTCGATCGTGCGCCGGCACTATGCACAGCCCGAGGCAGCCGATGCCGAGGTCGTAGCACCGTTACGCGCGGCCGGATTGCTGTTTCTGGGTCGCACCAACATGAGTGAATTCGCATTCTCGGGAATCGGAAAAAATCCACACTACGGCACGCC
>CALZHS010000304.1:2755-7276 GCA_945787265.1 uncultured Gammaproteobacteria bacterium
TCCTGTCGCATCCCCGCTGCTTTCAACGGTATCGTCGGCGTCAAGCCCAGTCATGGGCGCATGTCGCTCAACGGAATCTACCCGTTATCACCAACGCTCGACGCACCCGGGCCGCTTGCGGTCGATGTCGACAGCTGCTTTATTCTCGATCAGTTGATGTGCGGCAAGATGTCGCCTGCCGCCGGGCTGCCTCGATTAGATCCGGTAAAGCTCGGATCGATCAGCCTGGTAATTCCCGCGGCACGTGTCATGGAGGACCTGGACGAAGCAGTGCAAAGCGCGTTCGAAAGATCGGTCGAGGCACTCGCTGCCGCCGGTGCCAGCATCCGCGAGGTCGCGATGCCGGTACTCGATCACTGTGACGACTTTTTCCTGGAACGCCCGATTGTTGTCTACGAAGTCTGGCAACATCACCGTGAAATGCTGCAACAGCATCTCGATGAATACGATCCGTTCGTCGGATTGCGCATGTCGGCGGGCGCCGACATCAGCGCCGAGGAGCAACAAAATCGATACCGCGAAAGAGATCTGATCGTCGCTACATTCAACCAGCAGTTCGAGTCAATGCAGGCCGACGCACTGCTCTACCCGAGCGTCGCCTGCGTTCCGCCGGCGATTGCCGAAACCGATGATGAAGACGATGCACGACGCGTCAACCTGCGCTGCCTGCGCAATACCGCGACCGTCAACTATTTTGACGGCTGCTCGATCAGCCTGCCCTGCCACCCGCCCGGCGAGGCACCGGTTGGACTGATGCTGTCCGCCGCCAACGGCGACGATGACAGGCTCTACCAGGTAGCAGCCGCGGTCGAGACCACGCTGGGCGTGTAGCCGGGCGACGTAAACCGGCGGATGGCGCACCAATGATGCGCAGGTTTTGCACCATTTGAAATCAAATCTTTATATTTTCAGCCTATATTTGCATGCTCACGAAGGCTCACTATATTAGTACCCGGGCTTACCCATCGGAGACGCGGGGGCAAGTCCAGAACACACGGAGAAACAGGACATGCATTGTTATCAATACCTTGCCGCCACCGTCGCGGTCGCCAACGTCATCGAGAGAATTCCCGGCATCCATCACAGGTTGCCGCTAAGCCTGATTGCGGACTGGATGGCAGAAAACGACATTGAAGCAGAGGACGTGTTGTTCGCGGGCCCCGGGGCCATTGAGTCCCGGGTCGAGGACCTGGTTCAGCAAAACCAGCCGCGTATCCAGCGAGCAGCCTGACTCGTTCAAGTTCAGCTCCCGGTCGAACCGCCCACGCCGTATTCCACGACGACCGCCACTGCGGCGTATTTTGCCCACCCCCGATCATTACCCTCGCTATCGACTAGAAAGATTAAATTGACTCAGGTCAATGTGGATTTACGTTAGCGCGCTAATCTATACGTTCGCTAATCTATACGTTAAATAATGAGTAGTGCAGTTTTAATGTCCCAAGCACCCCTATTCCAGGAAGACCTGATCAACCGTTACGATAAACCGGGACCGCGCTATACCTCCTACCCCCCGGCAACCGAGTTTCACGACCAGATATCGGAATCCGACTACCGCGACTGGGCCAGGCAAAGCAACGAAGAGCCGATTCCAAAACCGTTATCGCTCTATTTACATATTCCGTTTTGCAGCTCGATTTGCTACTACTGCGCGTGTAACAAGGTCATTACCAGGAAAAAGGAACGTGCCGAGCCTTACCTGCTGGACCTGTATCGTGAAATTGAAATCCAGGCGCGCCTGTTTGATACAGACCGGGAAGTGCGCCAGCTGCACTGGGGTGGCGGCACGCCGGGATTCCTGTCGCACCTGCAATCAGGGCATTTGATGGAGAAGATTGCCCAGCACTTTAAGCTCAAACCCGAAGACGACACGGACTACGCCATCGAGCTCGACCCTCGCGTTATCGAAAAGGGCGGCATAGCACACCTGCGGGGACTCGGATTCAACCGCATCAGTATCGGCGTACAGGATCTCGACGAGAAAGTCCAAAAGGCGGTCAACCGGGTGCAGAGCCTCGAGACAACCGCGGCGGTGATCGATGATGCCCGCCTCCACGGCATGCGTTCAATCAATATCGATTTGATCTACGGCCTGCCGCATCAAACCCTGGAAAGCTTTGGCGCAACCCTCGATCGAATTATTGAACTGAATCCGGATCGAATCGCAATGTACAACTACGCCCATCTGCCGCAGCGGTTTCCACCGCAGCGCCGTATCCAGGCAGAGGATTTACCCGACGCGGCCGATAAACTCGAAATTCTGCACAGCGCTATCGACAAGCTATGTGCCGCGGGTTACGAGTATATCGGCATGGATCATTTCGCCAGGCCCGACGATGAGCTTGCAAAAGCGCAACGCAGCGGTAACCTGCACCGAAATTTCCAGGGATACTCTGCCCATGCGCAGTGTGATTCAATAGGTTTCGGTGTTTCGGCGATCAGTCACGTCAATGATAACTTCAGCCAGAATACGCTCAGTCTCGAGTCCTACCACGACAGCCTCGACCGCGAACAGTTACCGGTAATTCGCGGGTTTGCCAGCGAGGAAGACGATCTGCTGCGTCGTGAAATTATTCAGAGCCTGGTTTGTCATTTCCATCTCGATAGCGAACGGGTTGCCAGGCGCTGGGGCATCGACTTTGACGAATACTTCGCAAACGAACTGGAAGACCTGCGGAAGATGGAGTTCGACGGGCTGGTTAAAGTCACAAACAACCAGATCATTGTCCGCGAAGCAGGTCGCCTGCTGGTGCGCAACATTTGCATGATCTTCGACCGTTACCAGCGGAACGGAAAAGCCACGGGATCATTTTCCAGAACTGTTTAACGTCGTCGATGATTTAATTGACGTGGATCAACATGTTCGGTTGGGGCACTCATTACAATCTCGATCGACTCCTACTCTTAACTACATCTTAGAGTATTTAGCCGGCATCTCCCCGCTGGCTATTTTTTTGCCTGTCCACAATCCGGTCCTCGTCCATCAGGATACGATGTGCGGGACCCTCGAGGTCATCGTACTGCCCGTCTCGGACCGCCCACAGCAGAATCCATACAATGACGCCAAGCAATACCAGCGAAATCGGAATCAACAGGTAGATTATTTCCATTAACGTATCAACCTCGATGCATTCAGCACCACCAGTAGCGAGCTTATCGACATGCCGACGGCGGCCAACCAGGGCGCGACCAGGCCCATCGCGGCAGCCGGGATCGCGCCGAAATTATACACCAGCGCCCAGGCCATGTTCTGGTAAATGATACGCTGGGTTCGAGCAGCGATATCCATTGTCTGCGTAATCGTGCTCAAATGATTGGCGACCAGCACGATATCGGCGCTGGTCTTGGCGAGCGAGCTGGCACCCCCCATCGCAATCGACACATCCGCAGCGGACAGCACCGGGGCATCATTGACGCCGTCACCGACCATCAAAACAACGGCCGATTTTGACTGTAACCCCTGTACCGCTTCCATTTTTGCCTGCGGAGACATCTGTGCGCGGTAATCCTGGATACCGGTAGTTTGTGCCACCTGGCGAGCCGTGGCCTCGCGATCGCCGGTCATTAAAATCACCGACTTGCCCATTTGCTGCAGCTCTTCGATCAGATCCCCGGCATCCTCGCGCAAGCCATCGACGAAGGTAAATATGGCAATGACACAATCGACGCGCGCAAGGATCACAGCAGTTACCGCATCCTGCGCAATTTCTGCCAGCCACTCCTCGGGAACAGGCACATCGCAGTGACTGGCAACAAACTCAATGTTGCCAATAATATAATCATCGCCATCGATGCGGGCACGTATGCCCCCACCGGCATGGCTGCTAACCTGTGCTACTTCACCTTGTTTAAAGCTTCCGGCTTCCCGCACCAGCTCCCGGGCCAGTGGATGTTCGGAATGCGCCTCGAGTGCAGCGGCAAGTTGCAGGCATTGTTGCCGGCTAAAACCGGCGTTGCACATTACCCGCTCGAGTCTCGGCCTGCCCTCGGTCAGCGTGCCCGTCTTGTCGAACACCACGTGGGTTACCCGGTTTAATGTCTCCAGCGCCGAGCCACGCTTGACCAGTAGCCCGGCAGAATGCATCTTGCCGAGGGTTGCACTGATCGCGGTGGGTATTGCGAGCGACAGCGCGCAGGGGCAACTGACGATTAACACGGCAAGCGCTATTTCAAACCAGCGCTGGGCGTCATGCTGCCACCAGAATACCGCGACACTCAGTACAATCAGCAACACGATACTGATGAAACGCGCGGCCACGCGATCGGCAAGGCGTGCCAGCGGCGGTTTCTCGGCCTGGGCGCGTTCGATGGTACGCTGAATTTCCGCCATTACCGTGTCGGCACCGACCGCCGTGACTTCCATCTGCAGCGGATTGGTGACATTAATACTGCCGCCGAGCAACCGATTACCAGGGTTTTTATCCACCGGAAGGCTCTCGCCGTTTAACAGGGATTCGTCTAGCGCCGAGCAACCCGCTACGATTTTGCCGTCCGCGGGCACCGTCTCACCGGGCCGAACCA
>CALZHS010000305.1 GCA_945787265.1 uncultured Gammaproteobacteria bacterium
CGCAAACACCTTTGCACCCTGGTCACGTTCACGGACATGATTGAAAAATCCCAGGTTTCCCTGGTGATCCTGCAATGCCAGAATCCCGACCTCTATGTTGGCAGTGTCTGTATTCTCCCACACTTCGTCATCGGTTACGTCGGCCAGAACGACATTGCGGCCGGCGGCCTTGTGTACGTCAACAGTGTCGGGATCGATATCGATACCGATCAGAATGTTGCCGTAGTCCGGCGCTAGATGGTCATAGACACCAGTACCCAGGCGCCCCATACCGATCACTGCAATTTTTGCCCCTCCCAGATCAACGGGCTCGTCTTCGGGCAACAACGATTTCGTTTCGAATCTGCTGGCGGTCGATCGCAAGCGTTTATACAGGCGACTTGCACTCATATTGAATGGTGCGGCGACGATGATGGTGATGGTCAATGCAAGCGCGATCGTTACCAGCCAGTCCTCGGTCAGCCAGGCATTGGACACTGCGATCGCACCGACAATCAATCCGAACTCGCTGTAGTTGGCAAGCGTCAGCGATGACAGCGTTGCGGTTCGCGCGCGCATCTTGAAACGGGTGAACAAAACAAAGAATAAGACAACCTTGAAAACAACCAGCACCGCTAGTAGCAAGGCAATCAGCACGGCCGAGACGGTCAGATCGCCCGACATGCCGATGCTCAGGAAAAAACCGACCAGCAACAGATCCTTGAAGCCCAGCAGTCGCTTCGAGACTACTCCGGCCAGCGGGTGCGATGCCAGCATGGCGCCGATGATCAATGCCCCGAGATCGCCCTTCACATCGACCGCATCGAACAGGGCATAACCGCCGAAAGCCAGCGCGATGCCGTAGAGAATCTGCAGCTCGCTACTATGCCCGGCGCGATTCAGCAGGTGCATGAGTACGTAACGCATGGGAACCAGCAGCAACAGCCCCAGTGCCCAGATCGATGGCAGCTTGCCGGTTGACGCTGCAAGGAAAACGACAGCGAAGATGTCCTGCATGATCAGGACGCCGATCGCGACCTGGCCGTACCTGGACTGGTACTCGCCTTTGTCCTCCAGCGTTTTGACCGCGAACACGGTGCTGGAAAAACTCAGTGCGAAACCGATCAACAGGGCCGTGCCGATATCGATGCCGGCGAACGCCTGGATACCGGCCAGGCTCATCCAGTAGAGCAAAGTTCCGATTACGGCGACAACGATCGCCGTGTGCAATGTCGTCCCGGCCCAGATGACCGGGCGCAATAGCGAGCGCAGATCGAGCTTTAGACCGATGGTGAATAGCAACAGCGTGACACCGAGATCGCCGATCGATGTCAGCCGATCGTGGTCATACACGCCCGAAAAATTCAGCACAAATCCGCACAGCAGGTAGCCCACCATCGGTGGCAGGCCAACGCGCGCTGCGGCGATACCGGCGATCAGCGCCGGGGCTATCCAGAGGAGGTCATCCATCGTGATTCACAAGCCAGGTATAGAACGGCGGTAATAGTATCGTTGTCATCATTTGAAGGTTCGCAACTACTATAGCTGGAGGGCATCATGACAAAAAGGTCTCAGCGGTGTCTACTTCACGTATTATTTCAGTTGCACAAAATAATCACCCAGGTAATTGAGAAATACTCCGGAAACTCGTGAAAATAAAGAAAATGAAGAGAGTTAAATCGATGTCAGAATACGATTTCAGCCAGTCGCTTTGCAGAAAAAGATCGTGGAAATGGGAATACGAAAGTATGGTTAAGGGGCATAAAGTATTGCCGATGTCGGGGGCGGATACCGATTTTATTTCGCCGCGGGAAGTCACCGAGACGCTGCGAGAGATAGTCGACAGTGGGGAGTTTGGATACTGCTCATACCCCGAAGACCATCGAGCAGTTTTCGCCGCATGGCAAAAACGACAACACGACTGGGAGCTGGATCCTGACGATGTCGTCATAGCCAATGGGTTGCTGACTTCCCTGGTTCTGATGCTTGACTCGGTCTCTGCTCCTGGTGACGGCGTTATCGTTTTCACCCCGGTTTATCAAAGCTTTTTCGACGACATAAAAGGCACCGCGAGAATCCCGGTCTGTTGTGACCTGATATGCGAGCAGAACAATCGCTGGAGCGTGGATTTCCCGGCTTACCAGGCGCTCTGCGAAAAAGCCGATACCCGGGCGGTCATTGTCTGTAATCCGCATAACCCGGTCGGTAGAGCATGGGGTGCGGAGGAGTTGCGTTCCATGGTTCGCATAGCCCAGGCCAATAATGTGATCGTTTTCAGCGACGAGATTCATGCCGATTTTGTCTACGACCTGCCATTTAACCCAGCCATCAAGGAAGCCGAAGACAGGCATGGCATCATGAGCCTGAGTTCGGGTGGCAAAATTTTCAATATCGGCGGGATGTTCGCGTCCTATGCGATGACCGAGGACGACAGCCTGAAAACGATGTTACAAAAAGCACTGAATAAACTTCATTGGGAACAGGATACGTTCAGCGCATGGGGATCCTACAGCGCTTTCAAATATGGTTACCAGTACCGTGACGAAGTCGTTGTTTATGTTCGACAAATGCAGACCAAACTGGTCGATGCTTTAAACCGGATGCCGTTTCCGGTTGAAGCCGCTTTGCCAGAGGCAACTTACCTGCTGTGGACGGATTTTCGCGGCACCGGCTGGAACCAGGATGAAATTCAACGCTTTCTGATCGAGGATGCGGGTCTGGGTTTTAATCGGGGAGATTCGTTCGGTGCCAATGGCACTGGTTTCGCGCGCATAAACTGTGCTGTGCCTGAAAGCAGGATTGACGAGGCGATACAGAGATTGACGAATGCATTTGGAAGGTGCTTCGAGGGATAGATTCTGCTGCCTGGCAGGCGGATTTCAGTGTCGACTTTGAAAAAACAGATCTCAGGAATTCGTTAAGTGGATTTCGTAAAAGGTCCCGTTAAAACATCCGTTATTGTGATTTGTTGTTTTGCTACCCGAAGTTTCTGACCATTGATGAATAATTCCGTAAAATCATCTACCGGATTGCTGGAGGTTTCTTCGTATTTTAAAACTTTTTCTGCAAGGGATTTCCTCAATTGTTGTTCCTGAACCTCCCGGTGCTTTTTATCTCTGTGCTTCTTCAATATCCAGCCAATCATAATCTGTACCAGTTAAAGTAAACGCGCTTAACTGACCCTAATTAGTCGAGCAGCTCGGCGCATCACTCGTTTGGGTTAAATCGGCCATACTGTGACATTTTGCTTATGACTTATGTGACCCAGCTCATAAATGGACGATGCGAAAGCCATTCTATTGCAGTGGTTCAGGCACAAAATCCTGGTTTTGCCGATAGCGGACCCTGATAAAACCCTGCGATTCTCTCCAGAATAATCGCACCTATTTTGTCAATCAGTCCAATTGATAGGTCTTCTGGTATTGCTTATTAATACTATTTGACAATTAGTTGCATAACAAAACTTTTGAAATAAAGTCATCCTGTCTCAAT
>CALZHS010000306.1:0-1431 GCA_945787265.1 uncultured Gammaproteobacteria bacterium
ATCGAAAACTTTCACCGCACCATGGACGAAACCATGCTGTTCTGGACCTTCGTGGCGACCCTCTTTTCCGTTGTTATCGCGGTGGGCGTGGTCTACAACGGCGCGCGTATCACGCTGACCGAGCGCAGCCGCGAACTGGCCAGCCTGCGCGTACTGGGTTACACGCGTGGCGAAATCTCCTATATCCTGCTCGGCGAACTGGCATTGTTGACCCTGACCGCCATACCGCTGGGCCTGTGGTTCGGGCACGAGCTGTGCCGTTATATCGCCGCCAGCATTGGCAACGAAATGTACCGCGTACCTCTGGTTCTCGAGCCGGCCACCTATGCTTTTGCCGCGCTGGTGGTATTGGTCGCCGCCGCCGTTTCAGCCTTGCTGGTGCGCCGCCGGCTGGACAAACTTGATCTGATCGAAGTATTGAAAACAAAGGATTAACTATGAACGTACAATGGCAAAGACGCATCACCTGGCTGACCGTACTGTTGCTAATCGTGGCTGCACTGGCATATGGATTCAGGCCCCAGCCACGCCTGGTCGATATCGCCGAGGCGAAACGCACGCCCATGCAGGTCACCATCCAGGAAGAAGGCAAGACCCGCGTAATCGATCGCTACATCATCACCGCGCCGGTCGCCGGCACCACCTGCCGCGTCGACCTGGAAGTGGGCGACCCCGTCGAGAAAGACGAGACGCTGGTCAATATCAACCCGTTACAATCGCAGGCTCTCGATCCACGCAGCCGGGCCGAGGCCCGCGCCCGGGTCGCCGCCTCTGAAGCCTCGTTGCACGCCGCCGAACAAAACGTCAGTGTCGCACGTGCCGAAGCCGACCTGGCCGTCACGGAACTGGCGCGACTCGAGCCGCTCGTGGAAGCGGGTCACATCTCTGCAGAAAGGCTCGACCAGGCCAGAGCAGTCAAGCGCGGCACTGAGGCCAGGCTGCGCTCCGCCTTGTTCGCCGTGGACGTCGCCAAATACGAACTCGAGGCGGCGCGCACGGCGCTGCGTTACACCGGAAACACGTCGTCGGATCCAGAGGATATCGTGCGGGTGGCCGCGCCCGTCACCGGCAGGATTCTCAAACTGCATCAGGAATGCGAAGGCGTGGTCAGCCGCGGCCAGCCCCTGTTGGAAATCGGCGATACCCGCTCGCTGGAAATCGAGACCGATGTCCTCTCCGCGGACGCGGTGAAGATCAAACCGGGCATGCCCGTCCTGTACGAGCGCTGGGGTGGCGAAAAACCGCTGACCGGCCGAGTGCGGCGCGTGGAGCCGGTCGGTTTCACCAAGATCTCCGCCCTGGGCGTGGAAGAACAACGCGTGCTGATTATCTCCGACATCACCTCGGACGCCGAACGATGGCAAACCCTCGGCGATGGTTACCGTGTCGAGTCACGCTTCATACTCTGGGAAAACGAGGACGTGTTGCAAA
>CALZHS010000306.1:1484-4953 GCA_945787265.1 uncultured Gammaproteobacteria bacterium
CAACAAGGCCAAACGGCGCGGGGTCAAAGTCGGGCAACGCAACGGACTGTCCGCACAGATACTGGAAGGCCTGGCGGAGGGTGAAGCCTTGATTACACATCCGGACAAAACGATTGAAGATGGCATCGGGGTGAAACCAAGATGAGAAAAAATGTAATCAGTCATTAGTGGCTTGCGCCCTATTGTTTCCCATGGTCGAGGGCTGCCTGGGGCAATTGGCAGACACCCGGCCGGCAAGTCTTGCGTTGCAAAGCGGATGTCGAGTCTGGCGCAGATTGATCATACGGGTGAATTCAGCCCCCATGGTTCCAACGAAATATAAAGCACCTTTTCCAGTCGGTTATAGCCGCTATTCGAACAAAAGTCCGGCGTCAGTTTTTCCGCTCGAGTATCTGCTTCAGGATAATTAAAAAAGCGCCCTGGCATTTGACTGGATTTTTGGAGCCCCGCCTGTCGGCCGGGATGCCGGCTGATTATTGTTTCCTCCGATTTGACATGGTCGGCGTGTTACCCTTATATAAATATCGGAAGCATGACGATTGAGAAATCTTCCTTTATCATAAGATACCGTTCGATCGACAAGGCAAAAGGACTGATCCTAAATCGTCGAGTAAACGCGGGACATCAACCAGGAGACGCACCGGTGGACGATCCAAAAAACCAACTTCCCAGTTCCTCCGTAACCATTTCCATGTTGATTTCGGAATCGGTTTACAAACTGGTCGTCGTTGTCGAACGCATTATTCGCTGGTTTAGCAAGGCCGTTCTGCGGCCCTACCTGTTCCTGTTCCGATGCCTGGTCTGGTAACTAACTATCGGAAAATTAATTTTATTGGATAATCACTGACAACTGCTTTACCCGTCCATGCAAGATAATCTCCAGCCACTTTTTAGCGCCGTTCAGCGCAATTGCCATATTTCCGACGCGCGACACGCCGGCGATTACACGCTGTGTGTGTATCTGCTTAAGATGCGAGAGTATTTCCGCTGGGAGAAGGGCTATGCGTTTCACGACAACCTGCCTGACGGAGATCTCGGAGACTGGCTAAAAGAGCGAGAACTCTACTGGCAGACCATTGAAGACGAGTCTTTTGCCAATTTATCGATCGCTGGCGACAGCTACGACCCCTTTGACATCGACGCGGTAAACGCGGCGCTGAATCCGCACGGACTGGTTTATAGCGGCGGCTTCGGTCACAAGTACGCGCCACATTTTTTCATCGGCAGGCTGGGACATATCGAAAAGCAAGCGGACTTCACCATACTGGTATCGGAAAATGAGTACGCCCGGGATTTAACGGCACCGCCGGCAATGACGCGCAACGGCACGATCTTCGTCCGGCGCGAGTCACTGCGACGCATGATCTGGGAAAAAATCGAGGAATGGCAGTGGAACCGGCAGGAAAACGCGATGGCCCGCGCAATCCGCGACTTCGATTTTGAAAATAACACCGAGACCGCTCTCGAGAATATGACCGATTCGGTGCTTGACTCGGTGCTGCTGCACGAAAAGGGAGAGGTGCTTGCGGGTAAGCGACTGGGGCCGGAATGGGAGCAGATGCTTGCCGCCCTGCCGCGATCGAAAACCGAAATCATGATCCGCGCCGTGCGCGATAACCTGGCCGACTCGCTGACGACGCTTCCCACCCTGCTTGGTGAAGGAAACGATGCCTCGCTGCATTTCTTCTTTGCGAATCTTACGAATATGCGCAAGGAACTTTTCCCCTCGCTCACGCAGTCTTATGAAAACTTTGTAACAACTGGCGAACGCGAGGTCATCGAGGCACTGCTGCCGGCGAGCGAGAACCACTGGAACCAGCTTGCGAACCGGATGCTGGATACGTATCGAAACAATTCCGATGATTTTTGCGGCCGGCTAAATAGCCTGGTTGAAGACAGCAAATTCTAGAATTCCGCAAAGGATGCCACCGGGCATGGTTTTGAAAAGCAAAAGAAAGCTGACGCAGGGATACTTTATATTCCCTCCATTACCTTTTTAAATTAACTAGTCAGCTTTGAGGCTCTCGGCCAGTGACAGCAGGGCTGCTTTCAGTTCTTCGTCCTCAATCCATTGCGCGTTGCGTCGAATCGCCGTGATCGATTCAGCACTGACCGCGCGGGGCGCGCGCAAGGTTTGATTTTGATCAATCTTTAACAGTGAATCCGGCACGGTGCGAAATTTCAAAGCCTGCTCGAGTTGAAAAGTCTCTCGCAGCTGCTGCGCGATCTCGCTGCTGTGCAAACGCAGGTAGTTCACCACCATCGGGCTGTTCGCCGCAATCACGATTTCATGCTGATTGACGGTCAGCACCGTTACTGCCTGGTTTACCGATTCGGGCAGGTTCTGTTCAAGGAACTGCTGAATTTCGGGACCGAGACGGGTAACCTGTTCAAACCCGGGCGGCAGCACCGATTGGCAAAGCCTCGATATCTTCTTCGTTCCCATCAGGCCCTGCGTCGCTGGCGCTTCGGTCGATGGGTTTCGCGACTTTTCCCGGCCAGACCAAGGCGTTGATAAACCCGGGTAACCACCTCTTCATCCAGTAATCGCGACTTGCCCGGCTTTAACCACTTCGGCAGCCAGAACTGGTCATAGCGCACCCGGGTCAGGCGGCTCACCTCGACCCCGACCGCTTCCCACAGGCGTCGCACCTCGCGGTTGCGTCCTTCCTTTATAACCACGTGATACCAGTGATTGCTGCCACTACCGCCGGAATCGATAATATCGTCGAAATGAGCCATGCCGTCTTCGAGCTGAACGCCATCGCGCAACTGCTGCAGCATTTCATAACTCACGGCACCGTGTACGCGCACCGCGTATTCGCGTTCTACCTCGAAAGACGGGTGCATCAGGCGATTGGCGAGTTCACCATCGTTGGTAAATAACAACAGCCCGCTGGTATTGATATCCAGCCGCCCGATGCTGACCCAGCGACCCTGGTTCAGACGCGGCAGATTCTGGTACACGTCATCGCGTCCCTCCGGGTCCGAGCGCGTGCAGACCTCGCCCAGCGGCTTGTGGTACATCAGGATCTTTGGTTTGGCGACGTGACGCTGCAGGCGCAGCAGTTTGCCGTCGATCGCGATCTTTTCGCGACCGTTGATTTGATCGCCCGGTTTTGCGGTTTTGCCGTTGACGCTGATGCGCCCCTGCTGCAACAGCGCGTCTATCTGGCGCCGCGAACCGGCACCCTGGTTGGCTAAATATTTCTGTATGCGCTCCATCGCACGATTATACAGCAGGCCAGGGTCACGCCCTACGTTAATGTCATCTGCACATCCATGTCATCCCGCGCCTCATGTCATCCGCGTTTCCATGTCATCCCGCGGCTTGGCCGCGGGATCCAGTTTAAAGGCACCACACTCATTCCTGAATACCGCGGTTAAACCGCGGTATGACAGTATTCCGTGGCTAATGTCATTCCTTAGCTTATGCGGGAAAGAAGCATCCCCCGGGGATTGTCTCATT
>CALZHS010000307.1 GCA_945787265.1 uncultured Gammaproteobacteria bacterium
AATTGTATACAAACTTAAATCAAATGCAAGAACAGTTCAATGCCATCCCTCGGCCCTACAGCTGTCATCCCGCGGCTCGACCGCGGGATCCAGTTTTTAAAACCTGAGTATCAAGCTCGATACCGTCGGTCCGACGTATCGGTCAAGCCGCGGGATGACATCGTTGAGTAATAAAATCAGGACAAACGGTAACAAATTGCGGCACTGGGTAACTGGTATTTAGTTCTCGGCTTCTAACGGTAAACCGAGGGAGCATTCCGGCCAGCCGTGCCCCCAGCGCCAGGGCAACCCGGTACAGGGTCCGCCCCCGAGGCGAACCGCGGTATGCATCAGGTCCGCGGTGAGGTTAATCATCTCGATTACTTCCTGCGGTGACAGTCCCAGGGAAATCGACAGGTGCTCGCTTTGACTATTGGCAGACTGGCGTACGCATTGACGGAGTTCCTCGTCGGCCTGCTGACGTTTCTCGAAACCGTTAATGCTTTCACCCCGCCAGTAATGCCGGTCATGGGCAACACAGCAATATTCCCAGGGCGGTTTCATGCCCACCCGTTCGGCAAAGTCCGGGGATACTTCGGCCATAAAAGTCCATGTTTCAGACATGCCGCCGCTGCAGCCATCGCTGCGAAAATCATCGATCACGACACCCGGCTTATTCTGTTGCTCGTTCAGCCAGCGCATTTGCTGCCGCTCGAGAGCCTCCACGGCTTCGTCCAGTGGATCCGCCAACGGGTGCATGGACCATGCCAGCGATGCGAATACAATAATGGTTAGCCGGATTCTCATGCGCCCCCAAATTAGGACAAGAGACGCCTGATTTCAAGGAATAGTTGACAACGAATAGCGGGTGCGTGCAGCAGCCGGTGCGGCACAGGGCCACACAACTGAACCGACTGGGCGAGCTCGGGTTAATGGCGCCTTGCTAACGCCGCAAGACTGCAAGCCAGCGCCAGAAGTTGAGTAGCGTTGCGAGTGACGCGGCGACATAGGTCCACGCAGCCGCGCGCAGTATGGAGCGCGCTGCCGGCATTTGTTTCTCGGAGAGGTAACCGGAGGACAGCAGCGGCAACGCCTTTTTGAAACTGGCATCGAACTCCACCGGCAGCGTTAGTAAATGCATGACGATCGCAAAGCCCATGATCAGGAACGCACCGGCAATGTTGAAAACCGCGGCAGATGGTGCACGGGATATCAGTACCGCAAACGGCGCGGCAAACAACAGGAAGGATCCCACGCGCTGGGCCGTGACAGAAATCGTCGCCAGCCGCGTGCGCATCATGAACATCGGTTCCGCCGCGGCATGCTGGTAGGCATGACCGCATTCATGTGCCGCCACGGTGATCGCGGTCAGGGTTTTGCCTTCAAACTTGTCGCGCGTCAGTCGCACCGTACGCGTCATTGGATCGTAGTGATCACCCAGGTCGGTTATCTCTACCTTTATCTCCTGCAAATCGTAGCGATCCAGCAGATGGCGCGCGAGTTCACCGCCGGTACCTGGAAAGTTTTCCTCTGCCTTGCGATTATATCGATTCAAGATCCACTGCACCCAGAGTTGTGGACCGTAAATCAAGACCAGGACCAGAAATATTGCGATTGCGTAAATCATCGTTGGATAGCCTAATCCGTGGCTGACAAGATTTCCAGTGACTCAGGCGCCTGTAATTTTCCCGATAGTGGCGCTGACCTGCTGATACTCGTGCTGCATGTGCTGCAGTTGCTCGCCGAGATCGATTTTCTCGCGGTCGCGGTAGGCGTTTTCAAGTTGCGCGGCCAGGTGCGCAAGGCGCATGGCGCCTATGCTCGCTGCGGAGGATTTGATGGTGTGTGCCCAGCGATGCAGATCGTCACTGGGAGTCCTGAAGGTACTGTTTTCAATATCAGACAAAAACTCGTCGATCGACTCGACGTAGGACTCGATTACCATTTCGGCATCCTCGCCCATGTCTTGCTTGAGCTGGTCGATTACCTTATCGTCCAGCGTCAACTGGTTTTCAGGATCGGGATCTATTTTTGCCATTATGCTGGTTCTGCAAAATCAATACCGCGAGTATAGTTCATGCTTTAAATTTCGCTGCCCGCGAGGCTTTCGGGGAACCGGTTATGTCTGTTTCAAGTGAACATTTTTATATCATCGGTCACCGCGGAGCGGCCGGCGAAAAGTTCGAGAACAGCTTCGAGGGGTTCAAGCACGCGCTGACGCTCGAAATCGATGCCGTCGAGCTCGATATTCGCGAACATTCGTCGCAACTCTGGGTTTTTCACGACCATGACCTGGAGCGACTGACGGGGATTCCCGGCCTGTTCGAGGACCATCCCGATCCATCAACAATCCGCCTGCGCAATGGCGAGGCCGTACCGACGCTGAAACAGGTGCTCGATCTCTACTGGGGCAAGATGCCGCTTAATATTGAAATCAAGTCGATAACCAACCTCGACCTGCTGCTGCAGCTGCTCGATCAATATCCCGAACCCGGAAAGCCGCCCGGCCTGCCCTGGATCCTGATCTCATCCTTCGATCACGATATCATTCACCAGCTCGATCAGCTCGAGATCACCTGGCCACTGGCACCGATTACCGACCTTTTGCATCACCAGGTCGCGGCCGATCTCGAGCACACCACTCCCTTTTCATGGCACTTTGATCACCAGTGCCTGGATTTAGACGCGGTGCAAAAGCTGCGTGACCAGGGTATTCCCAGCCTCGTGTTTACCGTCAACGACAGCGAGCGTGCACGGCAGCTCAGGCAACAGGGTATCGCCGGCATCTTCACTGACTTTCCCTCCAAAATGATACAAATCAACTAGACTTGAATCGATTATCAACTCCACGGATAAGCGATGGCAGGCGGCACCCATCCCGATATTGCAGACCTGAAACGTATCAGAAGCTTGAGCCAGTTTGACGACGAGCAGCTGACCAGGCTATCAAACAAGCTCGAGCTGAAAATGGCAGGTAAGAATGTCTGCCTGATTGAACATGGCTGCAGCGAAAGTTTCAGCCTCTACCTGGTCTCGGGTGCCGTCGATGCGACTACCCAGGATCAGCGCGTTACCCGCTTCGAAGGCAACCAGGAGGGCGAGCTGTTACCGATTGCACAACTTCGTCCCAGTATGTACCGGGTGGTGGCCAGCGAACCGGTGCACTACTTAAAGATATACTCAGACCAGTTAACCGAATGTGCGCAGCGGCTCGATAGCGATACCACCGAGATAGACGTGGTCGAGATAGATCAGAGCGATGAAGAAAACGCGCTGACGATTCAACTGTTCCAGGACCTGATGTCGGGTGAATTGAAATTACCCAGCCTGCCCAATGTTGCACAGCGAATCCAGCAGGCCTTTGCCGAGGACGCGGTCAATGCAGAAAAAATCTGCACCATTATCCAGTCAGATCCCGCCATTACCGCAAAGTTAATCATGATTTCCAACAGCGCACTCTATGGTG
>CALZHS010000308.1 GCA_945787265.1 uncultured Gammaproteobacteria bacterium
CGGGTTACTGCTCGATCCTTATTTCTCCGGCACCAAGGTAAACTGGATTCTCGAAAATGTCGCTGGCGCGCGTGACCGAGCGCAAAAGGGAGAACTTGCGTTTGGCACCATAGACAGCTTCCTGATCTGGCGTCTCACCGGCGGCAAGGTCCACGCCACAGACGCAACCAATGCATCACGCACGCTGATGTTCAATATTCATACCCAGCAATGGGATACCGAGTTGCTCGACATGCTTGAGGTTCCCGCGTCGCTGTTACCCGAGGTTCGCGACTGCGCAGCTGACTACGGGGTAACCAGCAAGTCATTGCTGGGCGTCGAGATTCCAATCGCAGGCGTTGCCGGCGATCAACAGGCCGCGCTCATCGGCCAGGCCTGCTTCGAAACCGGCATGATCAAAAGCACCTATGGCACCGGTTGTTTCATGATGCTGAATACCGGAGAACAGGTATTAGCATCGAACAATAAATTGTTAACCACCGTTGGCTACCGGCTTGCCGGGAAAACGACTTATGCGCTGGAAGGTTCGATTTTTGTTGCCGGCGCCGCGGTGCAGTGGCTGCGCGATGGCATCGGTATCATCGATACGGCGCATCAAACCGAGGCCATGGCCGAGTCGCTGGATTCCAATAGCGGGGTCTACCTGGTGCCGGCATTTACCGGGCTGGGTGCCCCGCACTGGGACCCCGAGGCGCGTGGAGCGATATTTGGCATTACCCGCGATACCGGGCCGGCCGAGCTGGTGCGCGCCACGCTCGAATCGATTTGCTACCAGACCTTCGACCTGCTCGAGGCCAAGCGCCGCGACGGGATCACGCCGACTCGTTTGCGCGTCGATGGTGGCATGGTACAAAACAACTGGCTGTGCCAGTTTCTCGCCAACGTGCTCGACGTCATCGTCGAGCGGCCGGCAGAGACCGAAACCACGGCGCTGGGTGCCGCCTACCTCGCAGGCCTCCAGGTGGGATTATTCGCCTCACTTGAGGATATTGCAGGTCGTTGGCAGGCGGAGCGGGAGTTTGATCCTCAGATGGAAGCCCATCAGCGCAGCCTGCTGCTGGCCGACTGGCACGAGGCCGTGATCAAGGTTAAAACCAGCGCCTGACTGGTAACCGCTAAAGCCTGCGCGGCAGGAAAGTTGCCATGAAACCTGCGCTGAATAAAATTGCGGCCAACAACAGGTAATAGACTTCGAACGGTGCGAGCAATAGCACTATCGATACCAGCAAAGGCGTCAATAGCTGTGATGCCTCACGCCAGGTCGAAAAAATCATCGTCATCTCGGTTCTTTCGCGCGGTTTGACCATCCGCATGAACGGAATATTACCCAGCACATCGATCGTCGCGCCGCCAACCGCAGCAGTTACCCAGAACAGTAGACCGATTGGTTTCGGCTCACCGGTAAAATACAACATTAAAATCGACCCACCGGTCAAGATAAACGCATAAACGATAATGATCCGGGTGCCGAAGCGAATCGACAGCCTGCGAATCAATGGGCTCATCAGCAGCAATCCACTCACCAGCGACAGCAATCCACCGGCAACCCAGCTGGGCAGATCCGCTTCGATCACGTAAATAGGGCCATAGATAAATACCGACATCCAGAATATCGATCGCGATAAGGTAATCCAATAGGCAATTCGCAATGCGGGCTGTTCGAAGTAACGTGGGATTATCTTGAAAACATTAACCGAGGGAACTTTCGCAGGCTGGATTACCAGACTATGTCCCAGACGCAGATACCAGAAATAGGCCAACATGCTTAACGAGGCACAGGCAGTAAGTACAAATGGAGCCCAGTGAAAATACTCCTCCCACAGCCACAGACCCAGAGTTGGACCTATCATCCATGCGATACCGGTATAGAGCAGACGCTTTGACTCGGTAAATATCAGGTCTTTCTTACCGATGTAATCCATAATGTAAAGCGAGATACAGACCGAGAATAACGAGGCAGCGGCCGATTGCAGGCCAATTGCCAACGCGATGACCATACCGTTGCCAAAGATAAGGATTATCGTTGCTGAAACCGTGAAACCAACACCCAGGGTCAACACCCAACGCCGATGGAGTAACCGTTCGAGCGACGCAAAATTGAGCGTAATCATTAAAGTCAGGATCGATGCAATCAGGTAGGCGCGCGTCACCATTTCCTTGGAACCCAGTGCCTCGAGTGCCAGCAAGGGAATAATTCCGATGATGAGCGAACGCGCAAAGCCTTCAAACGAATTCAGGCGGGCGAGTGGTTCGCCCGCCGAGTGACCCGAAAATGCCTGTATCCCGGTAGGCCTTCGATCAAACAATAGTCTTTCCTAAAAATATCTCCACGCTACACGCATCCTATTGGAATCTGTGGAGTGATGATAACTATTAAATTCGATCGCGATGATCGAGATAGCAGATGCCGTTTCTAGTCAGTTTTCAGAACGATCTTTGGTGCGGGACAACGACCATTCAACAGTTCGCTGAAGGCCGCGGCACCATCGGCCAGTGGGCGTTGTTCAATCCAGTTGAGACTGCCGAGTGCGCCGCGGTTTAGTTTTTGCAGCGTGGCGCGCAAATCTACCGGGGTATAGGTATAGGTGCCGATAAAGGTGATCTCGCGCAGGGTCATCGAGCGCACATCCATTGATCCCTTGTTATCCATCAGTCCGATATGCACGATAACGCCGCCCGATCGCGTCGCAACAACCGCCTGCTCGCGCGTAACCGCACCACCGACCGCGTCAAACACGCAGTCGAAGCGCTGCGCCGCAGGTTGTTCTTTGATCGGGTCAATCAGTTCAAAATCGCAGTGCTGCGCCACCAGTTCGCGTCGCAGCGGGTTGGTTTCCGCGACCACGATTTCTTCGACACCCTTGTCGCGCAGTATCAGCGCGGTCAGTAATCCGACCGAACCGGCGCCAATGACGAGCGCGCGTAATTCACTCAAGGGCCGACTGACGATCCGCTCGGCGAGCAGAACAGCGTGCAGACCGGTTGCCCCGGGTTCCGTCAGTGCCGCGTGTTCGCTCGGCATTCCCTGCGGTACCGGGATCAGGTTACGCTCGGGAATTGCAATTTTCTCGGCGAAGGCGCCGGCGCGATACATGCCGATCAGGTCGCGATTGGCGCACAGGTTCTGGCGTCCGCCGAGACAATCGTCGCAGACCCCGCAGGTGATGAGCGGATTTAACACAACCCGTTGCCCGCTATTGCCACCCTCGATTACGGTACCCACCGCTTCGTGGCCCAGTATCAACGGCGGCACCCGTCGCTCATCGTGCCCGAGGTAGGCATGCATGTCGGACCCACAGATACCAACGGATTCGATTGCAATCAGCGCATCACCCTGCCCGGCAGTCGGTTCCGGTTCATCCCGGTAAGTCATTTCCTCGTTGGCGGTGTAAACCAGTGCTTTCATTTCGCGGTGAATCCTCCATCGACCGCCAGGGTCTGCCGTCAGTTCTGTGGGGAAAAATCCCGGCGCCAGCGCATTACAGCAGATGCCGTATCGCGACCAGGCCTCGGCCATGGCCCGCGTCAGCTGGCAGATGCCACCCTTGGAAGCACCATAGGGCAAGCCATTGGGAAAAGCGCGCGTCGATTGCAGCGAGGCAATGTTGATGATGCGGCCAAACTTGCGACTGCGCATCTCTGGCACAAATTCACGGGTGAAGAAAAATGGAACTGAAAGGTTCAGGTTTATCGTGGCATCCCAGCTCTCGATCGATACCTGATCCACCGGTTCACGCAGGTTAAGCCCGGCGGCATTAACGACGCCATCGATATGCCCGCCCTTGATCGACGACTTGCATTGCGCGGCAATTTCCGCAAGCTGATCGCGCTGTTCAAGGTCCGCTACCACGTAACTGGCCTTGTTAGCACCGGCATTAATTTCGTCGACAGCCTCGGCCAACGCGGGCTCGCGCCGCGCCACCAGTACCACACCGGCACCGGCCTGCGCCAGGAAAACGGCCATCGCACGACCGATTCCGGAGCTTGCTCCGGTGACAACAAAGTTACTACCA
>CALZHS010000309.1 GCA_945787265.1 uncultured Gammaproteobacteria bacterium
TTTATTACTACCCTTGCAGCCCCGCAAAGCGCCGGGGGTTACCAGGCTAACAGGATTCAAGCAGATCCGTTTTTACAGCACAACGAGCCCGTTCAGTAATTTCAATATTTCCGGTTTGTACTTATTGGCCAGCGCAGTTCCCGTAAACGCGAGCAGTTGACTGGCGCCTTTTGAATTGGAGTGGTAATAACCCATGTAGGTCGCCTTGATTCCATTTACCACGCCCGACATTTCCATGAATATTACTTTCTGCCCATTAACAATTCTGTACTCCTTGTTTATAACTTTCACATTCGTGCCAACTTTTTCAACATTTTCCAATGCAAGTTGAGCCAGGTTGTCGAGATTAACCTCGATCGATTCCGTAATGGCCATGGCGTAAATTTCCAGCTTCTTGTGCTTTAACTCGTACTCGGCTTCCGCGTTGATTGCCCCCTTTTGCGTGAATCCCCAATCGGCGGGGTTCATCCACAGGCCGAGGCTATTAACCTTGCTTCTGACTGGAAAACTGGCGCTCGCTGGTTTCTTAAATTTCTTCGCGTTAGTTTTTATACTTTTATGAGCCTGTGAAGTTCGCGACTGGTTTTCGTACTGCCAGGTCCCGTCCGAGTTGAGAATGACGATCTCGCCGGTGCTGGTAAATGCCTTTTCACCACCAAAGACCGTGGACGTACTGAGCGTTAGTAAAACGGTTGCAAATAATGAGATATATCGTGATGTAGGCATATTGTTCCACCTGAATAACGTTGCACGAGAGTTCAAGCAAATATAGTCCAGGAATTTGAGCATTTCAGGGCTAAAAGGCGATATCGGTTAGCTTTTTTGCAGTTTTTTAGACAGGCTTAATCTAAAATAGCGCGCTCTGTCAACGCGACCTGGTATCGATTTTCGACCCATGTTTGAACTGATCACAAACGCAAGTGTTTATGCGCCCGAACCGCTCGGTATCCGGCAGGTGCTGGTCTGTGCCGGTAAGATCGCCTATATCGGCCATCAGATACCCCGGCTCGACGATGCTCTCGAGGTCGAAGTGTCGGATCTCGATGGCGCCAGGCTGGTGCCTGGATTTATCGATGCTCACACCCACCTGACCGGCGGTGGCGGCGAGGCCGGAGCGTCGACGCGTGTGCCGCCGCTGCACTTAAGCCAGATCACGCGCGCGGGCGTTACCAGCGTGGTCGGCCTGCTCGGCACCGACGATTTGACCCGTACGCCGCAAAACCTGGTGTCGCAGGTCATGGGCTTGCGCGAAGAGGGCTTGTCGGCCTGGTGCTACACCGGTGGCTACCACGTGCCGGTAATTACATTAACCGGGTCGGTGCGCAGCGACATCGTCAACCTCGAACCGGTAATCGGCGTCGGCGAGGTCGCAATCAGTGATCATCGTTCGAGCCAGGCGCGCGTGGCCTGTCGATGATTCGCGAATGCCTGGAGATAAGCGAGATACCAGCGCGGGTATTCAATCCAACCCACGTCAATCGCAACAAGCCGCTGTTCGAACAGGCCTGCGAATTGAGTGGACTCGGCTGCAATGTCGACCTGACCGCATTCCCGGGAGATTCGGGTGACGAAGGCTGGTCCGCGGAGGATGCGGTGCAGCGTTTTCTCGAGCAGGGTTTCGATCGCAGCAAATTAACCATCAGTAGCGACGGCGGTGGCTGCCTGCCCCAATTCGACGATCAGGGGCAGCTGTTGAGAATGGGATTTGCCAGTTGCCAGGCGATGGCCGACTGCTTCAAAAACCTGCTCGATAGCGGTTTGCCGCTCGAAACCGTGTTACCTTTTATGGCCGGGAATGTCGCAGGCTTGCTGAAACTGCCGCACAAGGGCCGCATCGCCCGGGGTTGCGACGCCGATCTACTGGTCGTGGATCAGGATAATCGGATCGAAGGCGTCATGGCGCGAGGCGCCTGGCATGTAAAAAACCGCAGGCAGTTAGTGAGCGGTCTGTTCGAGGAATAACAACAACGAGTTTTAAATGAGCCCATCCCCCCATCGAGAAGATAAACCCCGCGGATACGTGATACCCATCGGCGGTGCCGAAGAACGCACCGGCTCGATGCGGGTGTTACGGCGATTCGTCAAGCTGTGCGGCGGCCGCAAGGCCAGGATTGTAATTATCCCGACCGCGTCGAGCCTGGCCGACACTGGCGATCGTTATATCGAGATTTTCAACAAGATCGGCGTCGCCAACGCGGAGTCCCTGCCGATTACCGAGCGCGCCGATGCCGATCGGCAGGAATATATCGAACATCTCGACGGTGCCACGGGTATTTTCATGACCGGCGGCAACCAGTTACGCCTGTCGACGATCCTGGGCGGGACCCTGGTGGCGCAAAAGGTGCGAAGGCTGAACGCCAATGGTGTACATGTCGCCGGCACCTCGGCGGGTGCGGCGATCATGCCCGAGCACATGATCGCCGGTGGTTCGATGGGGCTGTCGGCGCGCGCCGACGGTGTCAATCTCGCCCCCGGTCTTGGCCTTACCAACGCGCTGATCATCGATCAGCATTTCAGCCAGCGCGATCGCCTCGGCCGGTTGCTGACCGCGGTTTCCTATAACCCGTTCCTGCTCGGTGTCGGCATCGACGAAGACACCGCGATCTTCATTCCGCCTAACCGCGTGTTCGAGGTCGAGGGCAGCGGCAACGTCACCATCATCGACCCGGAGCATTTAAGCTACTCGTCGATGGACCGTGCCAAGAAGAACGAGTCGTTAAGCCTGCTCGATCTGAAACTGCATATCCTGTCGAAGGGTTGCCGCTTCGATATCCATGAGCGCAAACCCTATCCACCGAAATAAACGAGCAATCCAATGAAAATAACCGCCACCAATGTCTACGTAGGACCCAACATTTACGCCAACTTCCCGGTTATCCGCATGGTGCTCGATATCGGTGTGCTGGTGGACTGGCCCTCGGTCAAATGCGGCAAGGAATTTACCGATGGTCTGCAGCGCGCCCTGCCCGGTCTCGCTGAACACGGTTGCTCCTACCGTGAGCCAGGCGGGTTTATCCGCCGCCTGACCGAGGACGACGGCACCTGGATGGGGCATATAATGGAACACGTTGCGCTGGAGATTCAGAATATGGCCGGTTCCAACGTGTCCTTCGGCAAAACCCGCACCACCGGCGAACCCGGCATGTACAACATGATATACGCCTACAAGCAGCGCGACGCCGGCATCGAGGCGGGGCAGTTGGCGCTGAAACTGCTGATGCACCTGTTGCCGGAGCACCTGCAGCAGCAGGTCGATGCCAACATTGATCCCGAGTTCGATTTCGCCACGGAAATCGAAGACTTCGTGCACCGCGCCCAGCGCCGCGAGTTCGGACCCAGCACCCAGTCGCTGGTCGATGCCGCGGAAGAGCGCAATATACCGTGGCTACGGTTAAACGATTACAGCCTGGTGCAGTTCGGTCACGGCAAGTATCAGAAGCGTATCCAGGCCACGGTTACCAGCGACACAGGCACGATTGCAACCTCGCTTGCGAGCGACAAGGAAGGCACCCACAGGATCCTGCGCGACATGGGCCTGCCGGTGCCAAAACAGGCCATGTTTAGCAGCGAGGACGAGGCGGTCAGTGCCGTCAACCGCATCGGTTACCCGGTGGTGATCAAGCCGCTCGATGCCAACCATGGGCGCGGCATCAGTATCAACCTGAGCACTGACGAACAGGTGCGCGAGGCCTTCCACGTCGCGCGCGAGCAAGGCAGGACGCGCTATGTCATAGCCGAGAGTTTCGTCAGCGGTTTTGACCACCGCATGCTCGTGGTCAACAACGAACTGGTCGCGGTCGCCAAGCGGGTGCCCGGGCACGTGGTGGGCGACGGCAAATCGACGATCGAGCAGCTGATCGATTTCGTTAACGCCGATCCGCGCCGCGGCATCGGTCACGAAAAGGTATTGACCCGGCTTGAGCTCGACGGTCAGGCCAGGCGTCTGCTGCAGGATGCCGGTTACGATGAAAAAGCCGTTCTAAAAAAGGGCGAGATATTTTTCCTGCGTTCCACCGCAAATCTTTCCACCGGCGGCACCGCCATCGATCTGACCGACGTGGTGCATCCGGACAACCGCGAAATGGCGGTGCGCGCGGTACGCGCCGTTGGGCTCGATATCGGCGGTGTCGATTTTATTACCGACGATATTACCCATTCCTACAAGGACATCGGCGGCGCCATAGTCGAGGTCAACGCGGGGCCCGGTTTTCGCATGCACGTGGCACCGAGCGAAGGCGAGCCGCGCGACGTTTCCGGCAAGGTGCTCGACATGCTATACCCGCCGGGCACGCCGAGCCGGATTCCGGTGGCGGCGATCACCGGCACCAACGGAAAAACCACGACCACGCGCATGCTGACGCATATTATGAAAACCAGCGGGCACGTGGTTGGCATGACCTCGACCGGCGGCATCTACGTGGATGGTCGTATCACCGTCAAGGGCGACATGACCGGCCCGCAATCGGCGCAAATCGTGCTGCGCGATCCAACCATCGATTTTGCGGTGCTCGAAACCGCACGTGGCGGCATCCTGCGGGCCGGGCTTGGATACCGCGAGTGCGATGTCGCGGCCTGTATCAATGTCAGTGCCGACCACATGGGACTGGGCGGCATAGAAACCCTGGAGCAGCTGGCACAGGTCAAGGAAACCGTGGTGCGCGTCGCCAACGATACTGCGGTGCTCAATGCCGACGACAAGCTGTGCCTGAAAATGGCTGACCATACCAGGGCGAAACACCTTTGTTACGTCACCATGGACCCGACCCACGGGCTGGTGCGC
>CALZHS010000310.1 GCA_945787265.1 uncultured Gammaproteobacteria bacterium
AGGAACATCAATCCCCGCTTATCGACCGTGATGACAATGGGTTCGGGGCTTTCCGCATCCAGCGGATTTGCCGGTGCGGTGGGTAGATCGACCTCGACGCCCTGTTTTAACAGGGGTGCCGTCACCATGAAGATGATTAACAGCACCAGCATGACGTCGATGTAAGGCACCACGTTAATCTCGGAAACTGAGCGTCGTTTCTTCACAGCTGTAGTCCCTACTTTGTTGACTGCGCCTGACGCTGCAGGATACCGGTAAATTCCTCGAGAAAATTCTCGTAGCGCACGATCATCGCATCGATTTCGCTGGTGAACTTGTTATAGGCAACCACCGCCGGAATGGCCGCCAGTAGTCCCATTGCCGTGGCGATCAGGGCTTCCGAAATGCCGGGCGCAACCATTGCAAGCGTTGCCTGCTGCACGCCGGCCAGGGCGCGGAACGACTCCATGATGCCCCACACCGTACCGAACAGCCCAACGTAGGGACTGACCGAACCTACCGTTGCCAGGAACGGCAGATTATTCTCGAGCATTTCGATCTCGCGCGACATCGAAACCTTCATTGCACGATGAGCCGAACGCACCACTTCACTGTTGTCGAGGTCCGCCTTGCGGGCACGGGCAAATTCACGAAAACCGTTTTCAAAAATTGCCTCGAGACCGAAACGCCGGTCCTGGCGCACGCTCATCTGCGCAAACAAATCGCTCAGGTTTATTCCGGACCAGAAACGGCCTTCGAAGGTCTTGGCTTCGGCCTGTGACTGGCGGATATAACCCCGCTTCACATACATTAATGCCCAGGAGAGCACCGAGGCTGCAAGCAGCAGTACCATCACCAGCTGCACCGGTATACTGGCGTTCAGGACAAGCGTTAACAGTGAATCATTCATGGCGTTATTTCGTCTGGTTTAAGGATTAGTTGCAGGGCCCGGCTATAACTCTATTTCACCCTGTTTTGAATGTTTAAATCCGAAATGCGAGTACGCGCGCGATGTTACCACACGCCCCCGTTGGGTACGCATCATAAAGCCCTGTTGTATAAGGTAGGGCTCGATTACATCCTCGATGGTACCGCGCTCTTCGCCGATCGCAGCCGCAAGGCTCTCGACGCCGACCGGACCCCCATCGAACATCTCGATCAGGGCGAGAATCAGGCGACGATCCATGTGATCGAGCCCGGTTTTATCGACCTTGAGCATGTCCAGCGCAGCGCAGGCTATTTCGGCAGTGATAGTTCCGTCAGCCTTGACCTCGGCATAGTCGCGCGCGCGTCGCAGCAGTCGATTGGCAATGCGCGGCGTGCCGCGCGAACGGCTTGCAATTTCACTTGCGCCCTGTGATTCCAGTTCGATGCCGAGTAATCCCGCCGAGCGCATAATGATTCGACCCAGTTCCTCGATGCTGTAGAATTCAAGGCGATGCACAATTCCGAAACGATCGCGCAGGGGCGATGTCAGGAGCCCCGCACGCGTGGTTGCTCCAACCAGCGTAAACGGTGGCAGGTCCAGCTTGATCGAACGCGCCGCCGGCCCTTCGCCAATCATGATATCGAGCTGAAAGTCTTCCAGTGCCGGGTAGAGTATTTCCTCGACCACGGGACTGAGGCGATGAATCTCGTCGATAAACAGCACATCATGCGGTTCAAGGTTGGTAAGAATCGCGGCAAGATCACCCGCCTTCTCCAGCACCGGTCCCGAGGTCTGGCGCAGATTCACCTGCATTTCGTTGGCGATAATATGCGACAGGGTGGTTTTGCCCAGGCCCGGCGGGCCGAATACCAGCACGTGATCGAGCGCCTCGCCGCGTTTTCTCGCGGCCTCGACAAAAATCCCCATCTGTTCGCGGACCTCATCCTGGCCGACGTAATCACTGAGTAGCCTGGGTCGCAGCGCACGATCCAGCGATAACTCCTCCGCAATCGCATCCGGATCGATCAATCGATCTTCGCTCATGCCTTAACCGACGCCTGCAGCGCCTTCTTGATCAATTCCGAGGCGCTGGTTGGCGCTCCATCCTGTTGCTGCGCCCGGCTGATCATCTTCTCCGCATCGGCCGGCCTGTACCCGAGCGCCTGCAGGGCTTCGATGGCTTCGCTCATGATCGAATGACCGCCAGATGCAACCTCGGCAGCCGGTGAATCGCCCGCCAGGATCTCGACCTTGTCCCGCATTTCAATGATCAGTCGCTCGGCCGTTTTTTTACCGACCCCGGGCAATCTCGTCAGCATCGCGACGTCGTTATTCAAAATGCAGAGCCCAAACTTCTGATCGTCGATTCCGGACAGAATCGTCAGCGCCATTTTCGGGCCAACGCCATTAATCCGTATCAGCTGTCGGAACAGCTTGCGTTCCTGCTCGTCGTTGAATCCCACCAGGCTGTGAGAGTCGTCCTTTACCAGCAGGTGCGTCCAGATTGAAATCCGTTCGCCGACTTCGGGTAGCCGGTAAAATGTCGTCATCGACACATCGGCTTCGTAACCCACCCCGTTGCAGTCGATCAGTATTTGCGGGGCACGCTTGGCGGCCAGTATACCCGTCAATCGGCTGATCATCTTCGGCGACTTCTCCTGCGCTTAAGTAAACCGGCGTCGATGCCCGTTTTCTGACGCGTAGCATAAAATTGTGCATGGCAGATAGCAATCGCCAGGCCGTCTGCCTCGTCGGCTTTCAGCTGCTGTCGAATGCCGAGCAAACGTTTCACCATGTGCTGCACCTGCTCCTTGTTGGCGGCGCCCGAACCGACAATGGCCTGCTTGATTTCACGCGGGGCATACTCGGCAATTTCAAGGCCGGCCCGGTATGCCGCACAGATAGCTGCGCCGCGGGCCTGGCCAAGCTTCAAGGCGGAGTCTGGGTTGCGTGCCATGAAAACGTTTTCGATACTCATCTGCTCCGGGCGGTGTGTTTGAATCACGTTTTCGATTTCATCAAAAATACAACCCAGGCGTTGCGGCAGGTTATCGCCGCTGACCCTGATATTGCCACTGTCGATATACCTCAAGCGATTAGCGTGATTCTCGATAAGGCCAAAACCGGTGATACGTGATCCAGGGTCAATGCCCAGGATAATCATTAAGCCTGGGCCTCGTAAGCTTCCTCTGGAATTTCAGCATTGAAATAAACATCCTGCACGTCGTCCGAGCTTTCCAGCAGGTCGACCAGGCGCAGCAGCTTCTGGGCATCTTCGCCGCTCAGCTCGGCTTTGGTGGAGGCGCGCATCGTCAGGTCCGAATCTTCCGGTTCAAGCCCCGCTTTCGTCATCGACTGCTTCACGGCAACGTAATCTTCGGCCGCAGTTAGCACTTCGATACTGCCGTCATCGGCAACAATGACATCTTCGGCGCCCGCCTCCAGCGCGGCCTCCATGACGCTGTCTTCGTCGTGCTCGGGTGAATAGAGCAACACGCCCACATTATCGAACAG
>CALZHS010000311.1 GCA_945787265.1 uncultured Gammaproteobacteria bacterium
CGGTACCATCGAAGCGATAGAGCGCGCCGCTGGCCTCGGTCTCCGCGGCGTGCATGGTGCCGAACCAGAACCTTCCGGCCGGGTCGCACTTGCCGTCGTTGACGAGGTTATCGACCAGGTCTTCTTCGACCCCTGCAAGACGGCGCAGCGCGGTGGAACCGGCGTCGAGCGCCCACAGGGCCTTGCCCGCCAGGACCAGCAGGCCGCCTGCTGCGCGCAGCGAAATGGCCCCCAGGTAACCCTCGACTTCGATCGGCATTAACGTATCTTCGTCAGCGACGGGATCATAGCTGTGAATTACGCCCGCAATGCAGTCGATCCAGTAAAGCCGGTTTTCGGCCGCGCTCCATACCGGGGTTTCCCCCAGCGCGGCTTTGGCATCGATTACGCAGCGCGCGACTGACATGTGAGTTTCCCGTTCCACAAACGATGAAAATTATAAACTCCCGATTCCCGCAACGTCCACGCACCGGTACCGGGATCGAACCAGCGCAACGCCTCGCTCCGACCGGAGCAAGGGGCTATTGCCATCCGGATTTTGGGAATACAGGGGACATACCACGTTTTAAACAATTATTGCTGTGCGTGCAGTTTGCGCACCGCACCCGGCGGCATGCCCACCACGCGCTTGAAGGCGCGGTTGAACGCGGGTTCAGATTGGTAGCCCACGCGTTCGGCGATTTTGGCGAGGGTGTCCGGGGTTTGACGTAACTCGCGATGTGCGAGCTGCATGCGCAGCCCGGTGAGGTACTGGTGTACCGGTTCCCCCACCAGCGCGGTAAAACGCGCCGAGAATCCCGAGCGTGACATGCCGATCTCGCGCGCCAGCGACGCGACGCGCCAGTCGCGCTCGGGCTGGCGATGCATCAGCGACATCGCCTTGCCGATCTGGCGGTCGTGCAGCGCGGCGATCCAGCCATGCGTCTGTTCACGCACGCTCTCGATCCAGGTGCGGATCGCCTGGATTACCAGAATATCCGCGAGCCGGGTGATCACGGTTTCGCTGCCCGGCAGGCGTTGCCGCGCCTCCTGGGAGATGAAACGAATCGTGCCGTGCAACCAGCTGCCGTCGTCCACGTGTGTGCGCAGCTGCAACGTTTCGGGCAGCAGCCGGATCAGGCGATCGGCGAGATACGGATCGAAACGCACACCGTAATAAGTCACCTGGGTTAATCGTCCCCCGCCGCCAAAACGCATGTTTTCGAAGCGCTCCCCGATTCGCTCGATCGGAATGTCTTCGAGCCACGTGGTCCTGTCACCCGGGTTGCCGCGCAGTTTGTGCCGTCTGCCGCGCGGGATCAGCACCAGGCTGCCTTCCGGCATGTACACCGGGGCCTCGCCCTCGAGTTCGAGCCAGCAGTGTCCCGACGTCACCACTTCCACGTTCATCACGCCGGGAAGCTCCGGCACTTCGATACCCCAGGGGTCGGTGAGCTGCGCGTTGCAGTAGAGAACGCCGTCCAGTTGCAGCAGCTGCAGCACCTCGCTGAGCGGGTCGGAACTGGGCGGCAACTCCGGATCGGTGCGCGGCGTTACCAGTTGGGAATCAGCCATATGATTCGATCATTTTTGGACAATTAGTTAATAATTTTAGATTTTCTGTGATTTTTTATCCAGCTTTTCTGGTCCAGAATTCCCTGCGTCGGCAAGTAAATCGCTTGACCGTTTATTGACAAACCCGAACAGGAGACTGGAAACATGAAAGATTCACCCATACTGATCATTGGCAAAAATGGTAAAACCGGCCTGCGGGTCGAGCAACGCTTGCAGGCGCTGGGTTACGCCACCCGTGGCGTTTCCCGTTCGACTTCCGCCGCCTTCGACTGGGAAGACCAGGGCAGCTGGCCTGCGGCCATGGCGGGAATCCGCTCTGCTTACGTCACTTTCCACCCCGATCTCGCGAGTCCGACCGCCGAGCAGACCATTCGTGATTTTGTCGCCCTGGCTGCCGAACTGGGCCTGGAGCACCTGGTCCTGCTGTCGGGCCGTGGCGAGGATGGCGCACGCCGCGCCGAAGTTGGGCTCCAGCAAGGCGGACTCGACTGGACCATCGTTCGCTCCAGCTGGTTCATGCAAAACTTCAGCGAGAATTTCATGATCGAGGGAATTTTGAATGGCGAGTTGAGCGAGTGCGTAGCGGCCATCTCCGAGGCGACGGGATACCCGGTGCAATACGCGCAGATCCCGATCGAGGATTTCATCGACGCATTGCGTGGCCAGTGTGCGCCCGAGTCCCTGCTATGGCTGATGCATGAACTTTTTACCGTGGTGTTCGATGGCCGTAATTCAAAACCGACCACGGGTGTCGAGGAAGCGCTTGGCCGCCCGGCGACCGACTTCAGCGAGTACCTGCGCAAGGTCATGGCCACCGGCGCCTGGGATCGCAGCGGCATGCAACAGCAAGCCTGAATCATTCTAACCATCCATCACTTTTGCGGAGAAACGAAATGAAAACCAGACTGGTAAAAACTCAACAAGCACTCCTGCTCGTTGCAGGGGCGCTGCTGATCCTGGTCAGCATCTTTATCCTGGCATCACCGGCCGACTTTTACGCGTCGAATAGTATCGAACTCGGCGCGAACGTGAGCCTGCTCAATGAACTCAAGGCACCGGCCGGACTCCTGCTCGCGGCGGGCCTGTTCATGATTGGCGCCATCTTCGTACGCAGCCATGCTGACACGGCCCTGTGGCTGGCGGCCCTGATCTACCTGTCTTATGCCGGGTCGCGTTTCGTTAGCATGGCATTCGACGGCGTGCCCGCGACGGGCCTGGTCCGGGCGGCCGCGCTCGAGGGCATCGTCGGTGTGGCGTGTCTGGCAGTCCTGATGATTCGCCGGATACCGGCACGGAGGGTCGCATGATGCTCGACTCAATGATCGCGCTTGCGCTTGTTATCGCGTCGCTCGGCGCCGGCCTCATGGCCGGCGTCTACTTTGCCTTCTCCACCTTCATCATGCGTGCTTTCGATCAGCTCGGCGCGGCGCCGGCGGCGGACGCAATGAACGCCATCAACGAAGTCATCCTGCGTTCGTGGTTCATGACCCTGTTTTTCGGTTCGACTCTGTTGTACGCCGCCCTGACCGGATTTGCCGTGTTCGATACTGATCTCGCAGGTCGCTGGTGGCTTTTTTCCGCCGGGCTCATTTACGTGGTGGGCATGTTTTTGTGCACGGCTGTGTTCAATGTGCCGCTCAACAATCGCCTGGCCGCGGTCGGAGACGATGACAGCGTCAAGGCCGAGACCTGGAAACACTATTTCGTGTACTGGACGCGGTGGAATCATCTGCGCGCCGTGTGCTCACTGATCACCGTGGCGATTAGCATCCGGTACCTCGTGAGTCAAACGTGATACCTGCGAATTAGAGGAAGTATGGGACGGAGGTGACAAAGAATAATCCCTCCGTCCCCTTTCAGGTTTTTGCCCCGAATTTCAAAGCGTGGAATGCAGGCCATCGCGATGGGTTTTCTCGTAGACATCCTGGCAGCGCACACAGCGTGTCGCGGTCGGATAGGCAGTCAGGCGATCGAAGTCGATTGATTCGCCACAGTCACTGCAAATGTCGTAAGTCCCCTTGTCGATCCGAATCAACGCGCTATTGATATCCCGCGTTTCCTGCACGTGCTTGTCGAGTATCGTCATATTCAGGTCGGCGAACAGATCCGCGATCGACTGGTCCTCGAGGTCCCGAACCTCGCCGGCGATCTGCAGGAAGTGCTCCTTGGCGGAACCTTTCAGTTCCGAACCGATTTCCTTCCACAATGCGTTGAATCGATTTTCCAGCTGCTCTCTCAATCGATGAGTTTGCTCGTCGTTCAGTTGGTTATTCATGGTTAGTCCTTAAAATTACGTTCGACTCGTGAAGCCGAAACAGGGTTATCTTAATCTTTTCCGGATTGCCCGGCGGTTTCCCATGGCCATCGTCCCTCGACCTCGAAATGCAGGGTAAAACTGAGGAAGGTTCTGATCAGGATGATCAGCCCGAGTATCATTACGTTGGTCAAAGTGTCGGCGACGATCACCGTGCGAATGATATCCCCGGCAATGAGAAATTCCAGGCCGAGGATGATCGAACGTCCGAGCTGACGCCGCAGCACGTCGTAGGCAACGCCTTCGGGCTCCGTGCGAAAACTGGACAAAAAGCGAAATGACGCCGCTGCCGATCCGACAATGATGACCAGAACGCCGATGGATTCGATGCCGTAACCCGCTATTGATATCAGTTCTTTAAATTCCATGCAATCGAATCTCCCGCGGCCGCTTCGTTAACAAAAGCCCAAATACCAGTAAAAAAAGCCCAATGACTATTTTTTAGTAACATTCAAGTATTCATATTGCCACCGAAGTAGCATCCGCGAATTGATCGGGCGCAATTCCTGGGCGGATGAACGATGTATTGGTGTCTGCCTCCTGATTTCCGGATAACGCTTAACAATTACCGGTGAGTAAAATACGCATACCGCCCCCCATGGTCTCAAATCCGTGGGAGCATGACTCACGTCAAAATATAATGGCAGCGCCAGTGGTTAACTGCGGCCTCTGATAAAAGGAGGTTGCAATGAAAGATATCGAAAACCTGTTCGATAAAGCGGTGACTGAAATCGAGCGTATGCTCAACAGCAAAACGGTTGTGGGAGAGCCCATCACGGTTGAAGGTAATACGCTAATTCCCCTGATCAATGTGGGTTTTGGATTTGGCGTTGGAGGCGGCAAGGGCACCGAAGCGAACAAGGGTAGCGGTCAGGGCGGCGGCACCGGCGGAGGAGGTGGCGTGAAGCCGGTCGCGCTCGTCATCATCAATGCCGATGGCGTCCGCGTCGAACCGATCAAGTCCGGCACCGCTTCAGTACTCGAAAAGGTCGCCGAATCTATCGGCAAGGTGGCTAGTTCCAAAGGCGGCAAAGACAGCGATTGATCGGCGCCTGCTCCGATGTTGTCGGCTACAGCGATCGTTTTACTGGGGTTGGTGGTCTTGCTGGCAGTTCCTGTAAGCCTGACTTACAGGCTCAGCTGGCAAAAAAAACTCCAGGGCAGAGCCAGGCTGCACTGGCTGTTTGGTCTCGTGCGCGTGAAGTTGGCATCGATTGAGATTGAGCAGGACTCCACGGGGGAAAAACAAATCGAAAGCCCGGTCGAGTCGAAGGTAAAGTCGGGACGTACAAAATTGCGCCCTCTCGCTGCGTTTCGACAAAAACCCTTCCGTCAGCGAATTCTGCGATTCATGCGCGAAATCTGGCGCGCTTTTCAAATACATGACGTGTATCTGCGCATCCGCATTGGGCTGGGCGATCCGGCCGAAACCGGTCAACTTTGGGCCCTGTTCGGACCCTTATCAGGCCTGTTGGCCAATATCGAGAATGCGTCGGTGGAACTCGAACCTGAATTCATCGACGCCGTTTTCGAGCTGGATAGC
>CALZHS010000312.1 GCA_945787265.1 uncultured Gammaproteobacteria bacterium
CAAGGGGCCTCATTGGTTGCCCTTGTTTGTATTGAGTGCCGGGCCTGGGTGTGATGGCTGGTTATTTTTGGTCGCGGGCGCGAAGGTCGATGCGGCGGACCTTGCCGGTGGTAGTCATGGGCAGTTCATCGATGAATTCAACTTCACGTGGGTACTCGTGCGCGGAAAGACGCTCGCGTACCGATTGCTGGATGTCGCGCGCAAGCTCGGGGCTTGCCGCGTAGTCCTTGCCCAGGACCACGAAGGCCTTGACAATTTCACCCCGTAACTCGTCCGGTTTGCCGACCACCGCAGCCTGTAACACGGCCGGATGCCGTAACAGCGAATCCTCTATTTCTCCGGGCCCGATGCGATAGCCCGCACTGTTGATAACGTCATCCTTGCGCCCGACGAACCACAGGAATCCATCTTCATCGCGGTAACCGACATCCCCGGTGCGAAACCAGTTTGCAGATATTTTGGCCCGCGTTGCCTCCGGGTTCTTCCAGTATCCCAAAAACATGACCGGGTCATCGCACCAGGCAGCAAGCTCACCTTCCTTACCATCGGGCACAATACTACCATCCTCGTCAATCACGTCGACGCGATGACCGGGATACGGCTTGCCCATCGACCCGGGCCGGGGCGGCATAATCGCCGAACAATTTCCCACGATGTAGTTAAATTCGGTCTGCCCCCACATTTCGTTTATGGTTAAATCGAGCGCATCGCGACCCCAGTGAATCAATTCCTCGCCTACCTGTTCACCGGCACTCATAATCGCTCGCAGCTTCAGGTTATAACGTGACTTGAGATCAGGTAACACGCGCAGCATTTTTAGTGCGGTCGGGGGAATAAATGCATTAGTTACCGCGTAGTCGCGCATCAGCTTACAAACCCGTTCGGCGTCGAAACCACCGCCCTCATAAGCCACGATTGGAATGCCATAGTTCAGCGCAGGCAACAAGGCATCCCAGAGCCCACCGGTCCAGGCCCAGTCAGCCGGGGTCCAGAACACGTCACCCGCCTGTGGAAAAAAATTTTGCGACATTTCGAAACCGGTAAAGTTACCAATTACCGCGCGATGCGCGACCAGCGCGCCCTTGGGTGGCCCCGTGGTTCCAGAGGTATAAATCAGGCAGGCGGGATCATCGGCGCGGGTTTCAATCATTTCGAACTGGTCGGCACCCCTTTCCAGCAGGCTCCAGAATTCAGCCTGGGGATTACCACAGCGACAGCCTATTACGGCCCGCAAATCATTGAGTTCAGGCTGTAGAGTCATGACATCGTCGTAGCGACTGGTATGCACGATGGCCGCGCTGGCACCACTGTCGCGCAACCGGTATTCGAGCGCCTCGGGGCCAAACAGAATCGCTAGCGGTAGCGACACCGCGCCGAGTTTGTGGATCGCAAGGTGCGCAATAACGGTCTCGATCGTTTGCGGCAACACAATCGCAACACGATCGCCCCGCCCGATACCGATCGCACGCAATGCATTGGCGAATTGATCAGATAACTTTTTTAAATCAGCAAAACTGTATTTCGCACGCTGACCGACGGCATTTTCATAATAGACGGCAACCTGTTGCGCGCGCTGCAGATGGCGATCACAAACCTGGTAGGCAATGTTGATTTTTTCAGGAACCGACCATCGAAAATCCCGTCGAATAGCTTCGAAATCGGTTGCCGATGGGTCGATTAGCCGCATTGATCCAATTAAGATAAAAAATTCATAATACCGCAACATTACCCGAATCACGGTTGAGATAATCCAATATCGGGACTATAAGCTAGGGTAATTCTATGAAATTAAATTAAGGCACTGATAATAATGTAGAATTTTCCTTTCATTCTGCTAAAAATAACCTGTGAGAAGCGCTTCTGGCGGAAGGTATCATGAACAATTACGAAGACTGGGCACTACTTGTTGCAAAAAAATTAAAAGGCGAGGCCGATTTAATTGCAGCAATCGAAAAAGATGAGCTGGAAGATACGGCCGCGACCGAAGCGTTTGTGCAGGCCGTTTTAAGGCCGTTCATACCTGAAAATTACGGCATTGGCTCAGGCCGTATTGTCGACGCCTTTGGCAACTACTCGGATCACCTGGAAGTCGTCATCTACAACCGTGACTTCCCGCGCATCGGCTTGCCCGGTACCCATGCTGCATACCTTTACGAATCGGTGCTCGCAACATTTTCAGTCAGGGCCAAGTTTATCCGCAAAACCTTCTTCGAATCTCTCGATGCTTGCGCCTCGTTGGCACAGCTTGAAACCAACATCGATAAGCCGCTGTTAATCAAGCTTGCCAAGAAAAACGGTTTAAAACCCGGCCCCAACAAGAAATTTTTCCACGAGGATCCGTTGCGGACCGCACGTTTCGAACTGATCGGCAGGCCGCCGGGTTTTGTCTTCGGCTTCAGCGGAATCAAGCATAGCCACCGACAGCTCAAAGAAAATATAGAACTCTGGCTCAGCCATCGCGACGACGAAGGACTCGATACATCGATGAAATGCCTGCCCGCCGTCATCGCTACCCAGGGCTGTTTTGCCTGGCGTAACGCCGCACCGCTGGCTTTGAGTAACCGCGAAATGATGGGCATTGGCAATGACGATGCACCGATAAGGTTAATCGTGCTGCAACTGCTGTACCTGTTGAACCGACGCTTGCACGTCACCTCTGACGGTTACGGGTTAAAGCCCAACCTGAACGCCTACCTGAGCCAGTTTTCGGCGCCAAAATTCGAAGTCGGAGTTGGCGATGCCGTCGATCCCAGGGAAAAGATCAAGGCAGCGCGCGATACGATGCGTTTCGAGCCTGCGCGAGACCACAAACAAATATTGGCAAAAGCACCTGAAGCGGCAGCAAAGACCAAAAAGCCCGAACCACCGGCAGTTCCAAAAGAAACCACCGCGAAGCAGGAGGTCTCCGAGCCTCCGGTAAAAGAAAAGGAAGTCAACGCAAAGCAGGAAATCCCTGAGCTCCCAGTAAAAGAAAAGGAAGTCGCCGCTCCGGTGAAGGAAATCAGGCCAGCGGCAACGCTGGCAGCGGTTACCGACAAACCTTCACCTCCTGCACCTGCACCGGCCCCAGCCGCCGAAGCAGCCGAACCACAGGATGCAACACCAGCACCGGCGGCGCAGTCAGCGGTTTTTGACAAGCCATCTCCGTTTGCATCAGCACCATCTCCAGCTGCCGAAGCAGCAGCACCGGCAGAGACTAAACCGGCCGCGGAGTCAGGCGTTTTTGACAAACCATCTCCGTTCCCATCAGCACCGGTTCCACCGGTCGAGGAAGCCAAACCGGAGACACCGCGTCCTGCTGCTCGAGTTTCGCCGCTGGGATCAGCGCCGATTCCGATGTCGGGTTCGGTGCCGACCGCAGGAACTCCGCCTGCAGCACCATTGGGATCAGCACCGATCTTCGCCTGCCGAGCCTGAACCAGCCCCGGCACCATCAAATCCATTGGGTTCGGCACCGATCCCGCCAAGCGAACCCGCCGTTGCCAAAGTTATTCCTCCCAAGCCACCGGTCGATTTCGACCTCGGGTCAGAGACCGAGGTACTGGAAGACAAGGTCCAGGCCGAGGAAGATGAATTTGAAAATACAGTGATTATTCCGCCCAATGCCAGTGCCTCCAACAACGTAGCGGCAAAAGATTCTACCAACGCTTTTATCGCCCGAGTCAAAGAGCAACTGTCATCGCCCGAAGCGGAATCTGAAAATAAGCAGGATTCGTTTACCTCGACCATCCCGCAGTAATCTCCTTTCCCAGGCGAGTAAAAAAAGTTCGAAGGACATTCGGCTGCAGGTTTAACTGCGCATCGATACGCGCGTGTCGAGGTTCTGGTAGAATTGATTTTCGCGTCCGGTTGTTACCAGGTTTCGCCAGGAACTGCGAACAGCTGACCCTAGGGTTGCAATAAGCAACACCATGCCAAACGTGATTCCGCCAATGACCATT
>CALZHS010000313.1 GCA_945787265.1 uncultured Gammaproteobacteria bacterium
AACAACAGCGTGGTTGAACGCCGCAGCGATAGATCCGAGAAATTAAGCACTATCGAGTCTCTTGATGTCCAATTGATCGTGCACGTCGACCACGATTACTTCCGCTTTACAAAATAGGGTAAGATACCACCCTGGGCTGCAGGAAGTTAACCCGAGATAACAAAAATGAACCTAGAAAAATACTATACCCTGGACGGTTCCAGACTCTCGTTTACCCGACAACAGGCAAGCGATTTTGCAAAATCGGTCGCCGGTGACTTTAATCCGATACACGATGTCGATTCCAAGCGGTTTTGCGTACCCGGCGATTTGCTGTTCTCGATTATCGTACATCACTACGGATTGCGCCAAATCATGGGCATTTCGTTCTCGGGCATGGTAGGTGATGACGTCACCCTGATCCTGCCCGAGGTGAACGCCCGTGAAATATCGATTTACGATGAGCATGATAAAAAGTATCTCGGTGTTTCCACCAACGGAGAACACAGCCGTGATGAGGGCCTCATCGAATCCTTAACCTGCAACTACGTCAGGTTTTCCGGTGAAACCTTTCCGCACGTGCTGGTGCCCCTGATGAAACAAAACAACGTCATGATAAATACCGAACGACCGCTGGTCATTTATGACCACATGAGAATTTCGCTGGACCGGCTCGACATCGATTCGGTTAACCTCTCACTGAACGAAAGTATTTTCAGGCTCTATGGCAAACGTGGCGATGTTGCCCTTAACTACGACTTGAGCTGTAACGGAGAAGTAGTGGGTAAAGGCCAGAAGAAAATGGTGCTGAGCGGGTTACGTGAATACGACCAGGCCAGTATTGACGAACTCATCGCAACTTACAGCGCACGCAAAAACCATTACACCAACACCGGTCAGTAACGGCGCACAAAGGTCAGGTAACCCCCGGCCCGTCCCCCTGACTGAAAAACAAACCGAATGAAGGCTGTCGGCTCGAGGTAATAATCGAAGCGGATGCCGCGGCTTAGCGGATCGTCGATTTCAAAAACGGCGGTTCCGTTATCATCGCTGATGTCGCCATCGATGTCATAATAGGCAGCAAACGGGCTCACCCTGAAGTTTGCAAAACGAATACTGAGGTCGATCTGGACGCTGACCTCATCCCAGTCTATGTCGGCCGGATTATCGACATCATTGTCATCGCCGGTGTGGTAGCTGTAGTTGAATAATCCGTATAGCGATACACTTTTACTGATGTTAAATTCCTGTCGCAGATAAATCTGGAGATACTCGGCGTCAAATTTTCGGTTACTGGCACTGCTATCACCAACCACCCGCATGCTGGTATAGCCGATGCCCGCGCCAACGGCTAATCCGGTCCCGGTTTTTTCTTCAACCTGGAAGCTGATACCGCTGCTCTGGGCTTCGCGCAGGCCATCATCAAATTTCCAGTCAGCATCGACGTTTGCAAGTTCCAGGGCAACGCCAGTCCAGTCAGCCTGGGCGAGTCCTGCGTAAAGGGAAAGCATTAGCAGGAACTTAATTCGCACCGGCAACAACCCGTGGTCGTTTTAACTCGCGGGTCACTATAAAACACCGATTCGGCGTAATTGATCGGTATCGCTGATTCTTTCGCACTCTGTCGTAACCCAGGCTTCTACTTCTTTAATAATGTCTTCCGGTGTCTTGCCGGCAGGCGCGATCGGTTTACCGATGACGACATGGATGGTGCCCGGCCACTTAATCCAGCTGTGTCGTGGCCAGAATTCTCCCGCATTGTGTGCTATCGGCAGTACCGAATACCCGGTTCTCTGGGACACAATGGCGCCACCGATTTTGAACGGTTTCTTCTGCCTGGGTAATACGCGCGTACCCTCGGGAAACAGCATCAGGATCCGTCCCTGGTCCATATGATAATGGCTCTCCTTGATCAACTGGTTGATTGCCTTGCGCCCGGTCCCCCGATTCAGCGCAATCGCATCCATCACTTTCAAAGCCCAGCCGAAAAAAGGTATCCAGGTCAGTTCGCGCTTGACCACCCAGACGAGTGGCCTGAAAAAGCGCTGTATCGCGATCGTTTCCCAGGTAGAACTGTGTTTGCTCATCACGATAAACCCATGATCAGGAATATTTTCGAGACCTTCGACCGAGTATTTCAGTCCGCAAATAAGACGCAGACACCAGAGCGTGTAAGCAATCCAGAACCTGACTATGCCCATGTGAAAACTGAGCGGCATAAAAAAAGCGAATGACACGATGCTCGCGCAAATCAGCAGCACCGGCAGGAAAGTTATCCAGAATAAAGTAGAGCGCAGGACCAGCCAGAATTTGTATAACGGATTAGGCACCGCTGCAATCTACCTGCGACGCAGGGTATCTCGAACGAAGTGAGCCAGGTCATCGTAAACCGGCACATCGAGGACTTCGGGAAAGTGCTGCATGACGTATTCCCCTTTGCCGGTCCGCACCAGCACCGGTTTCGCGTTCGCCATTTTTGCTGCCTGAATATCGCTGATGTCGTCGCCCACCAGCGGCGTTTGCGACAGGTCTATTTCGAACTGCTTGGCAATCTGGAACAGTAATCCGGGCTTGGGTTTACGGCAAATACAGTTTGCTTCCGGCCCGTGCGGGCAATAAAAGATGCCGTCCACACTGGCGCCCCGGGCTTCCAGCAGGCGCTGCATCTTGGCGTAGGTTTCTGCGAGTTCGTTTTCCGTATAAAGTCCGCGTGAAATGCCCGAGTGGTTGGACGCGACCGTGACCAGGTAACCCGCTTTTTTCAGTCTTTTAATAGCCTCGATACTGCCCGGAATCGGATCCCAGCCGTCAACCGTGGTTACATCATCATCCGCCACGTGATTGATGACGCCATCTCTGTCCAGGATTACCATTTTAGTCAATCGACTCTCCCCTCTGACAAAGGATTCTCAGGACTGTATCCGCGAGAAATCAGCGACCAGGCGGAAACTTTGCAGCAGTTGATCGAGCAGTGCAAGCCGGTTGTTCTTTAACGCTGTATCTTCAACCATAACCATGACGTCGTCAAAAAACGTGTCGACAGCGGGTCTGAGTTCGGCAAGCCGCTCCAGCGCCTGCAGGTAGGCCCCCTCGGAAACCTGTTCTGCGACCGCGCCCCTGAGCGCCTGCAGCTGCTTGAAAAGCTGTTGCTCGGCAGTCTCCTGCAATAGTTCCGCATCGACCTCGAGCACGGTATGTTCCTGCTTTTTGAGGATGTTACTTATTCGTTTGTTGGCCGCGGCGAGTGCCGGCGCCGCTTCGTGACCCTGGAATTCCGTTACCGCCCTGAGGCGTAAATCGCAATCATAAAGCATGCCGGGTCGACTATAGGCCACCGCATCGACGACATCGAAACCGATATCCTGTTCCTGGTAGTAGGCTCGTTGCCGATCAAACACGAATTCGATGACTTC
>CALZHS010000314.1 GCA_945787265.1 uncultured Gammaproteobacteria bacterium
AACCAGAAGTGTCGCCAGGTTTTGATATGGAAGTTACTTTATGGGTCCGATATACACTTACTGATCATACAGGCCATGAGGTATGGGCAGAAAATATCTTTTCTGAATACCAGAGTAAGTATAAAGAGGAACGCATCGGTTATAAAAGAGCGATACTTACCAGAGAGGGGGTTATTAGAAATAACTTTTCTCAACTACTCGATAAATTATCATCTGTGATGAAATTAGAAAAAGGTAATTAAACCGGTGATAAAATTATAAATACAATAAATGTTTTTATTAGGCGGTGATTTACTATCCATTTCTTGGATAGATTAATGTCCGACTACAGTACATTCAAGACAAACAAGCACTTACATTGACTGACCAATTCGTGCATGTAAAGGTCTGTTTTGGGTCGTTAAGAGACCTTGATTTCTCAACTCTGAGCGTCTGCTCTTACCATTTCTTGTACTTCAGTGTGGTTGTTTTAATTAAGGAGTCGTTACCCAGGCCTACCCACAGTTCGGCTTAGAGTTCGACTTCGTGGGCGAGGTAATCCTGCAGTAAATGGCACAGGCAGTCCTGGCGCACGACCAGCTTGTCGCGCGTGAGCATGGCCGGCATCAGGGTATTGTTGAGATAAATCTTGCCCTCCTCGACGCGCATGATGTCATCGGTGACGTCGTGCCCATCAGTATCGGTTATCGATATCGGGCGCGCGACGCGGGTGTAACCAAATACCTGGTGCGGATCGATCGGGGTAAAGTTTCGCTCTTCAATATCGTTCTCGAATCTCAGGTCGGCGTCAGCCGCCGGATCAAACGCGAAGCTGACGTGCTCGGGAATGTTCAGGGTCAGATGGGATTCAACCAGGTGCAGCGCATGCCGTGTCGGTTTGGTATGTGGCAGTTCATCGAGGGTTAGCATGTCATCGAGGAAGCGGCAGGCGTGCTCGATGCCCTTTGGATCCCCGGGTACTCCACACTCCAGCGTGGCCGCCGGACAAATACCGTTAAAGGCCATAGTGCAGACACCCCTGTGATTGTAAACCATTCCAACCCGATTAAATCTCGCTGCCAGGTTCTGGTTTTCCAGGGTGGGGTCGGTGATGCAGGCGTAATGTGGATTCTTGCCCGTATTGTTATGGATGTCGATCGCCGCAAACAGCGGTAAGCCGTGCGCGATCTCAATCACGCGCTGCATCATCTGCGAAGTGGGGCTGGATTCCAGGGTGTGTCCCGGCCAACAGCGGTTGAAATCCACCTGGCCGGGTAAAAAACGACGGCCCTGCTCAGCTGCCCGCACGTTGCCAATAAACAGCAAAATCGAGCGCGGCAGGTCTTGCGCATGCTCGGCCAGCACCCGCTGCATGACCTTGAGCCCGGTATATTCATTGCCGTGCAGCAGGATTGAAATAAACAGGAAGTTTGGATCCTTGCCATCCAGCTGGATCAGCGTCGGGTTGGGGAATAGTGTGCGGATGTTTGCAGTGCTGATGTCGAAGAAGCCATCGGGAAGACCGTGCAATCGGTCAAATTTTTCGATCATGTGCCGGGGTCCTGCCACAGGTGCACGGGTTGGCCAGTGTGGGCCTGTTCTATGTAGTCACAAACCAGGCGCGAGCTATCGCCGAACTGTTTCCAGTGCCTGGTTATCCAGCGCGCACCGGTGGCTTCGCGCTCGACACGGGATTTAATCACGTTAAGCCAGCGATGAGTGTCTTCAATCCCGGCGCTTTCAAAGTATGATTGCGCCATTGGCAGCGCACGTTCGAGCAGGGCCTGTTTCAACGGTAACAGCTCGCCGTTTATCCAGTGCACCTCGGCATTAAGGCCTCTACGCGCGGCACGGTAGAAATCGGTTTCAAGGGTTTCATAAGGAACCCCGGTCAGCTCGTCGCCCGACGACTTCAGGCCCTCGGTCAGGCCTACATAAAATACGATATTGGCAAGCGTGTCGATCAGGGTTGGACCCGAAGGCACCACGCGCAGTTCGAGGCGCAGGTGATACCCTCCACCCGGGTCGCGCGCAATGATCGGGCGAACCCAGCGCCAGATGGTGCCGTTGTGCAGCGCCAGGTGGTGCAGTTCCTCGACGGGTCGGTCCAGCACCTCGGGTAGAATCGGGCTGTAATAAAAATTGTCTTCGAACAGATCGAGCAGCGAATCGATGTAGCGCTTGCCGAGGTGAACCCGCGGGATAATACGATCTTCAATTTCCTGCGGATTTCGCGTATCGACCGCCTGTTTGAAGATACCGATGCGCGACTCCTGCCAGCAACACTTGCCGAGCACCAGTGGTGCATTCGCAGTCGCGCCCAGCACCAGCATGCTTGACCATAACCCGGCATGGTAGGTCGGAACGATTTCGTCGAACGGCACCTGCAGATGTATCTGCAGCGAGGTTGCAAGCGCCTCCAGCATGACGTCCTCCTTTTCGACCTTCAGGATTTCATCACCCTCGAGGTGCAGGCGTATCGCCTCGCCGCGCATGTCGAGTAATTGCCGGTTGAGCTGGTTGTAGCGATGTAACTCGGTCATGTAGTCTTCTGGATTCAGGTGTTCGCGGGTAACACTTGGAAATACGCCGAACATGCCGATCTGGGTATCAAATTGTTGCGCGGATTCTTCGGCCTGTTGAAACAGCATTTTGAGGTCGGCTTCGACCCGGTTGAAGACGTCGGTTTGGAAAGGGAACGGGTTGCCGTTGATCTCCATGTTGAACTTCGCGAGTTCGGAAGTGAACAGCGGGTTGCCGGTGGCATCGATAATTTCAATATTGTTGCGGCTCGGATTACCGTCGGCGTCGGCAAGGCAAAGCTCCAGTTCATAACCGAGATTGCGGCTGTTATTGTCAAAGGCCCCTTGTGCGAATAGTGAACGCACGAACTCGGTTTCTTCCTCTAAGCGTTGCTGGAAACGATCGTAATCAGCCTGTTCGAAGTTTTCTTTTTGAATTTCTTCACCCATAGAATTCAAAGTATAAGATAGATATCCAGCCCGTGCCTACCTCGATCTTGAGTATGCTAGTGTTAACCCCAAAGCCTGTTTATACTTCGCGCTCGGTCAAGCAAAGATTAATATGCCCGTCATTCTGCAAGTATCCAACCTGGTCAAGCGCTTCGGTCAGTTAACCGCGGTTAACGATGTCAGTTTCGAGATCTCCGAAGGCAGCTGCTTTGGGCTGCTGGGGCCAAACGGGGCGGGCAAGACCACGACAATCGAAATGATGGAAGGCATCAAGACCCCGGATGCCGGTACCATTCGCTACCTCGGGGAACCGCTCGGCCAACAGTTTCGCAACGAGGCCGGCATCATGTTTCAAACTACCGCTCTGCAAGAATTTATTACGGTGCGTGAAATCATGGTGCAGTTCAGCCGCTTTTATCCGAATACCTCGAGCATCGATG
>CALZHS010000315.1 GCA_945787265.1 uncultured Gammaproteobacteria bacterium
GGTTTGATCCTGCTCGGCACATCGATCTGGTTGGCCTACGAAACCAAGGGCCTGCTGATTGGCGAGCGCGCCAATAAGTCGGTGATTCGCGGTATCCGCAATTCACTGCAGGGAAGATCTAACATCCGGCACGTCAACGAGGTACTGACCATGCACATGGGGCCGGATTTTATTCTCGCTAATATCAGCGTGAATTTTAGCGATAACATAAGCGCTCAGCAGGTCGAGGCCGATATCGCTGAAATTGATCGCGCGATCAAGCAGAAATTTCCGGAGGTAAAGCGGATATTTATCGAAGCGGAGAAGCGCAGCAACGTATACCCGCACAACAGCTAATCCGGGCGTATCAACGAGGCCTTAATCAAAATTCGCCGGCAAGCCGAAGGCGGCGCAGTTTCCGGTTCGTGGTTACTTTTCGTGGCGCTCGAGGAAATCCTCCAACTTTTGCGCAAGAACGTCCCAGATCGCCATGGGGCCCGAACTACGAATCGTTTCTTCGCGCCAGTTCTTGTAGGACATGGTCTTGACCTTATCTGCCTTTTTCTGCAATTTCGAGCGCTCGGCAGCATATTTCTCAAGTTCCGAGCGAGTGTGATGTTCGTCATCCAGGTGCTCGGTAGCCTTGTGAGCGCGCTCATACAGTTCATCGATATGCTTGAGCCGAGACTCGTACTCGCGAATGTGCTGATCGATCAATTGTTCTTTCGTAGTCATGGTAATGTTCTCATTTCGTCTTCGTTTTAAATTTACCTTCTATTATGTCCCTGTTGCCTGATTTAAATCAAAAAAATCGGTTGATCGATGCCTGGCGCAAGGCTAATCTTCGAGCACCTCTACTCCCAGCCCAGGTATGTCCGAAACGGCTTTACTCCAAACGCGCGGCCTCAGCTGCACCCGCAACGATCGCGTTTTGTTCGAGCAGCTTGATTTTAAGCTCGAGGCGGGTCAGATGCTGGTGGTCGAGGGTCCAAACGGCAGCGGTAAAACCAGCCTGCTGAGAATCCTGACGGGGCTAGGACTGGCCGATAGCGGCGAAATCTTGTGGCGCGGTACTCCGATTGACCGCCTGGCGGGCGATTATTATGAACAGGTTGCCTATGTCGGGCATCACGACGGTGTCAAGCACGAACTGTCCTGTCTCGAAAACCTGCGCCTGGCGAGGGCAATGGGCGTGCCGTCGGAGCAGGATCTCGACGATGTACTCGAGCGGGTTAACCTGTACGCGTATGGCGAAACCGAAGTAGGCAGCCTGTCGGCAGGCCAGAGGCGCAGGCTGGCGCTGGCCCGCTTGCTCGCAACCGATTCCAAATTGTGGATCCTGGACGAGCCGTTTACGTCCCTCGACCGGGACAGCATGGCGATGTTCGCGTCCCTGTTCGAACAACACCTGGAGCGCCAGGGTCTGATTGTCATGACTTCGCATCACGATATTTCGCTACCGGGGCAATCCGTGCAGCGACTGCACCTTGGAGCTCTGGCATGAGTCATCGATTATCCCTGACCCAGGCCTTTGTCTTTCTGCTCAGGCGTGACCTGCTGCTGGCGCTGCGTAATCGCGCCGAGTACACAATGCCGCTGTTATTTTTCGTGCTCGTCATCACTCTCTTCCCGCTGGCGCTGGGTGCCGAATCCGCGTTGCTCGCGCGTATCGCACCGGGGATCATCTGGGTTGCGGCACTGCTCGCGGCGATGCTGTCGCTGGATAGCATTTTCCGCTCGGATTTTGACGATGGCTCGCTCGAGCAGATCCTGCTGAGCGCGCATCCGGTTGCGGTACTGGTGCTGGCAAAGGTGAGCGCGCACTGGCTGGTAACCGGCTTACCGTTGCTGATCGTGGCGCCGTTGCTGGCAGAAATGCTGGGCCTGCCAGCGGCGGCACAGGTGACACTGCTATTGACTATACTCATCGGAACCCCAATCTTGAGCCTGGTAGGCGCGATTGGCGTTGCGCTTACGGTAGGATTGAGAAAAGGTGGTATAATTTTGTCGCTGTTGGTGTTGCCTCTGTACGTGCCGGTTTTAATATTTTCAGCCAGTGCGATTGAAAATGCGGCGATGGGATTTGATGTATCTGCACAGATTTACATGTTATTAGCTTTTCTGTTTCTATCGATATCGCTATCGCCCTGGGCCACGGCGGCAGCGTTGCGAATGTCAGCAAGTTAAAGGGATCTTAATGTTTCTCTGGTTTCACAAGTTAGGTTCGCCTCCGCATTTTTACCGCATCGCCGGTAAATGGATTCCGTGGTTGACGTGGATTTTTCTGGCTTTTTTGCTGACCGGTCTTTACGGCGGATTGATCGAAGCGCCACCGGACTACCAGCAGGGGGAAAGTTACCGCATCATCTTTGTTCACGTGCCCTCGGCCTGGATGTCCCTGTTCATCTACGTTGTAATGGCCTTTTGTGGGGCCGTGATCATCATTTGGCGCATGAAACTTGCGGAGGTGGTATTGATCAGTAGCGCGCCGATTGGCGCCAGTTTCACTTTTCTAGCGCTGGCCACCGGTTCTTTGTGGGGCAAACCGATGTGGGGCACCTACTGGGTCTGGGACGCGCGCCTGACGTCAGAGTTGATCTTGTTGTTTTTGTATCTCGGCGTCATCGGTCTGCATAATGCCATCGATGATCGCCGCATCGCGGCCAGAGCCGTTGCGATACTGGCGTTGGTCGGCGTGGTCAATGTTCCCATCATCCATTACTCGGTCGAGTGGTGGCATTCACTGCACCAGGGACCCACGGTGACAAAGTTCGACAAGCCATCGATACACTGGAGCATGCTGGTGCCGTTGCTGCTGATGGCGATGGCGTTCCAGGTCTACTACGTGCTGGCCCTGTTTCAGAAGTGTCGCGTGGAACTGTTGCGGCGCGAACGCAACAGCAAGTGGGTTGAGGAACTTTAAATGGTAGAATTTTTCCAAATGGGCGGATACGCGGTTTTTGTATGGCCAAGCTATGCACTGGTCGCAGTAGTGCTATGGTTGAACTGGTACCTGCCGCGCAAGCAACACGAGAACGAACTGCGCCGGTTGAAGCGACGCGCAAGGGATGAACAGAAATGACACCTGCAAGAAAGAAAAGACTAGCCCTGATTCTGTTGATGGTTACCGGCGTGGCCGTTGGCGTCGGGCTCGCGCTCTAGTCACTGGATCAAAACATCATGTTTTTCTTTACCCCGAGCGAGGTGATCTCGGGCAAGGCGCCCACCAACAAGCTGTTTCGAATGGGTGGCATGGTGGTCGAGGGCAGCGTCAATCGCCCGGGAGATGGCCTGACCGTGAAGTTCGATTTGACTGACAACGAGCAGCAGGTAACCGTGCAGTATGCTGGAATATTGCCCGACCTGTTTCGCGAAGGACAGGGTATCATCGCCAATGGCAAGCTGAA
>CALZHS010000316.1 GCA_945787265.1 uncultured Gammaproteobacteria bacterium
ACGGGCCTCAGGTTTACCGCAATCACCGGCGTGAACACGCTGTTCAACGGCCTCATGAACACGCCCGGATTCGAAGCCATTGATTTTTCAAATTTAAGACTTTCACTCGGTGGCGGTATGGCCGTGCAGCAACCGGTAGCCGAGCGCTGGAAAAAACTGACGGGCGTCCCGTTACTCGAAGCCTATGGATTAACCGAAACATCGCCAGCGGTATGCATAAATCCTTTAACCCTGATGGAATACAATGGCAGCATCGGGTTACCGGTGCCCTCTACCGAAGTTTCGGTGCAGGATGAAGATGGGAATATACTGCCCCAGGGAGAGGCCGGGGAACTGTGCGTGCGTGGTCCACAGGTCATGCAGGGTTACTGGCAGCGACCTGAGGAAACCGCCAAGGTGATCTCCAGTGACGGCTGGTTAAAGACCGGCGACGTCGCAACAATGGATGAACAGGGATTCTTCCGTATTGTCGATCGCCTCAAGGACATGATACTCGTGTCCGGTTTCAACGTTTATCCAAACGAGATCGAAGCGGTAATCGCTGGTCATGATGGCGTGCTCGAGGTGGGTGTTATCGGTGAACCCGATGCGGCTTGCGGCGAGGTGGTCAAGGCGGTAATTGTGAAAAAAGACCCCTCGCTCGACGAGGCATCGGTGATCGCGCATTGCCGGGATAATCTAACCGGGTACAAGGTGCCTAAAATTGTAGAATTCAGGGACGAACTGCCGAAAACCAACGTTGGAAAAATACTGCGACGCGAACTTCGCTGACCTGCGCCTGCAGGGATTGCGATCCCTGTGTATGCAATCCAGTGCCTAGTACCCGCTAATTTTTGCGTGTTTCGGACTGGTCTCTTCGAAGCGCTGCATCTGTTCTTCAGTTGCACGGGTCTGGTAGTCACGTTTCCAGTCTTCGATACTCATGCCGTAGACGTATTGTTGCGCTGTCGCATAATCAAAGTCAGGTTCCATTTGTTTGGCGGCTGCGGAATACCATTTGGACAGGCAGTTGCGACAAAAGCCAGCAAGGTTCATCAGATCAATGTTCTGCACGTCGCTGCGCTGCTGTAGATGGGCTATCAGGGAACGAAATGCGGCCGCTTCAGCCTCGGTTTGCTGTTCTTTTGTCATGATTTGTTACTCACCTATAATGAGACGCTTTTTTTAACACAAAAATCTTGATGCCGGCAAACGATATAAACCGATGGATGACCTCCTTGCTCGATCACCTGCAGCTCAGCCGGCAGCGTCAGCTGGTTGCACTGCAGGGACCAGAATCCTGGTGTGACGAGCAATTGCAGCGTTTGTTCGCGCTGGATGAGCCGATGCAGCTGGTATCCGATCGTAAAATGTCCGCGACCGCGGTGCCGTTTGACAAGGCTGATGCCTGTCTCGGTAGCGAAGCCCGGCTGGTGGCGATGGACCTGTTTAGCGGCTTTAATCCCGACGTTTTATGTATTGTCGCCGGGCTGGTGCGTGCGGGCGGCGTTTTACTGTTGCTGTCCCCGCCGGTTAAGGACTGGGACCTGAGTTCTGACCGCTATGCCTGCTGGCAGGGTGAGACACGGTCGCTGCAGGCCCGTTTTGCCGACTATTTTTTTAGCTTGCTGCAACAGGATGAAGATACAGGAATCCTGGTGACGCCCGAATTTGACTTTGCTGCGAGCACTTCATTCCCGGTCCTGGCGGCATTGCGGCAAACACCAATCGAGCATGGAAAAACTGCCGGTCAAGCTGATTGCCTGCGGCGCATCGAGCAATGGGTTGCGGGTGGCCAGAGCGGTATTGTGCTGATCAGTGCCGAGCGCGGTCGCGGTAAAAGTACCTGCCTGGGGCTCCTGGTCGAGCGCTTGCAGCCAGCTTGCCGGGTACTGGTAACGGCAAACTCGAAACAGACCTGCGCGCAGTTGCTTCAGCTGGTGCCGGATGCCGAGTTCAGGGCACCCGATCGGCTCATGCAGGTTGGCCTCGGAGCCGACCTGCTGGTGATCGACGAGGCCGCGATGATCCCGCTGCCGATGTTACGCCAGCTGACCAGGCTCTACCCGAGACTGGTAATGGCAACCACCAGTGGTGGATACGAGGGGACCGGGCAGGGTTTTATGCTGCGTTTCGTTACGGCACTGGACTCACACAAGCTGATGCAACTTAGCCTCGAAAAACCGGTGCGCTGGTGCCAGGACGATCAACTGGAAGCCTGGCTCAATCGCATCTTGATGTTGAAGCCAGGTTCGTTCAAACAGTCTTTCCCGGTTGCGGATGCGAGCGCCTGTGAGCTGGCACTGCTGGAAGATCCGGGGAATCCAGCTGATTGGTCGACGCTGCGGCAGGTTTACGGATTGTTGAATATGGCACATTACCGCACGCGGCCTTCAGATTTACGCATGTTGATGGAAAATCCTGACCTGGTAGTTTTGGTTGCGCGCCAGGGGGACGTTGTTGTTGGCGCCGTGTTGTTAAATATCGAGGGTGGACTCGACGCGGATTTGTGTCGGCAGGTTTTTCTCGGACGACGCCGACCGCGGGGTCATCTGCTGGCGCAGATGTTGACGGCCCAGGCGGGTTTGAAGGATTTCGCCAGCTACCGTGGGGTACGCGTGCAACGCATCGCGGTGGCGGAAACACATCGGCGTCTGGGTATCGGGACGCGGCTTCTGGATGAATCACTGCAGTATGGCCGGCAGAATTCGATGGATTATCTCGGTGCCAGTTTTGCACTCGACCCGGAAACGACAGGTTTCTGGCAGCAAGCCGGATTTTCGCTGGTCCATGTCAGCTACGCCCGGGGTAAATCCAGCGGAGATCAATCGATCGTAGTGCTGCGATCGATTGCGCCGCAAATCGATGCCGAAATCGAGTTGTTGCAGCAACGTATAGAGCGGCAGCTGCCGACCTGGATGACCCAGTTTCTGCAATCACTGGATGCCGACCAGGTGGTATCGCTGTTGCGTTTTTCCGGGTTTCAGACTTCGATCAGCGCGCTGGAACAACTCGAAGTCGAAGCCTTCGCCCGGGGCAACAAGGGATTTGAACTGTGTTTCGCGAGCCTGCAAAAGTGGGTCATGCAACAACTAACGCGGTCAACGGGGAAATCAGATAACCTGCTCGTTGAAAAAGCGATCCAGAACCGAAACTGGGACCTGCTGGAACGAGAGTCAGGCGCAGAAGGGCGTAAGGCTTTGCAGCAACGACTGCGCGGGCTGGTCGATGCCCTGCTAAAAGACTGCTAACATGGCTTGCCGAGCGAGGATTTGATGCCACAACAAGTAATCGATTTCTGGTTTTCAGATGAAACACGGAAACTCTGGTTCAACTCGACGCCAGAATTTGATCGGGAGTTGACCGCGCGTTACCAGGATACCTGGGAACGGGCAAGGGTTGCCTGGCGCTGGTGATCGTTCTGGACCAGTTTCCGTTAAACATGTTCCGCGGCACGGCGCAAAGCTTTGCCGGCGAAGCCAGGTCACGTGAAGTCGCCGCGAGTGCGATCGAGCGGGATTTTGACAAGACGCTGTCAGCGGAACAGCGGTCATTCTTATATATGCCGTATATGCATAGCGAAGCGCTCGACGATCAGGTGTTGGCACTGCAGCTGTTTGATCAGCCCGGGCTCGAATCGAACCTTCGCTTTGCGCGTCATCATCATGCGATCATCGAAAAATATGGACGTTTCCCGCACCGCAACGCTGCCCTTGGCAGGGACAGTACCGAGGCTGAAATCGAGTACCTGAAATCAAAAGAGGCCTTTACGGGCTAGGCTGATCTGATGCTCGAACAGCTAAACCAGTATATCTGGAGCTATAACGCCTGCGACGCCAGCGGGGTACGCTCGCCATGGCGACATTTGCTGCAAATACTGACGAT
>CALZHS010000317.1 GCA_945787265.1 uncultured Gammaproteobacteria bacterium
TCGAGGATCGGCAATAAATGGTGCAGCGTAATGCCATGCATCAACGCGGTCAGGCCGAAACCGACCGCGAGACACCAGAACACGGGTGAATACAGAAATGATCGCTGCGTCGTCGACGGATAGATATCGGCGATACGGCGCGCATTACCGTCTTTTTCGACCGCGTTGGCACCCAGCCACATAATCGGCGCCACCACCAGAATCGCGGTCAGGCCGAATAATGTCATCGCCGCACGCCAGCCGTAGTTAACCGCCATGCTGTGCGCGACCGGGAAACTGATGGTCCCGGCAAAACCCGCGATCAGCGTCACCATGATGATGGCGCGCTTGGCATCCGCTCCGCGCGCACGCGTGATCAACGCGAAGCACGGCTCGTATAAACTGCCCGCCATGCAGGCCCCGATCACGCCCCACAGCAGGTAGAACTGCCACAGAGTTTCAATCCGGGTCAGCAGCAGCAGGCAACAGCCGCCGAGAATCGCAGCAGAGGTCATCATCAACGCGCCCTTACCGGCGTCGATCAGGCGCCCGTAAAGCGGCGAGCAAAACGCGGAAACAAACACCGCCAGCGTGATCGCCGCGGTCAGGTCAGCCCGGCTCCAGCCCAGCGCCTGCTCCCAGTGCAATAGCAGCGCCGGGAAGCTGTAATACAGGCAGGCCCAGATCAGCGTCTGGGCGATAGCGAGCAGCAGGATCGGTCGGTCTTTCATATATCAATTATTTGATTTCAAACCTGGATGCCGCGGTCAGGCCTCGGCATGACAGATATGGGCGATGCATCGGAACGGAGGATCTCCCGGGACCAATATAAATCTTTTGCAACTAAAAAAGGTATTGCTATGATGCCACCCAATTCCAGGCATGGATATCTTCACGTTCCCGTCCATGAGCCAACATCAGACTTTCGACTATGTTATTGCCGGCGCCGGCTCTGCTGGATGTACGCTGGCCGCGCGTCTGTGTGAAGATCCCGACGTCACGGTTTGCCTGGTCGAGGCCGGTGGCAGCAGCAACAGCCTGTTCGTGCGCATGCCTGCCGGCAACGGTTTTATCTTCGGCAATCCCAGGTTCGACTGGGGCTACGAGAGCGTTCCGCAGGCCGGGCTCGACGGCAGGACAATCTATTACCCACGCGGCAAGGGACTCGGCGGGACGTCGTTGATGAACGGATTGATCTACGTGCGCGGTAACCGGCTCGATTTCGATCGCTGGCGCGACATGGGCATTCCCGGCTGGGGATACGCCGACGTGTTGCCGTACTTCAAGAAATCGGAAACCGCCCCGCACCGGGACTCGGAATTTCATGGTCAATCCGGGCCTTTGAAAATTTCGCCGGCCGAGAATTACTGCGCCGTCAGCCAGATGTTTGTCGAAGCGGCGCAACAGGCAGGTGCCGCTTTCAATGATGATTTCAACGCGGCCAGGCAAGTGGGTGTGGGTCGCTTCGATGCCACGGTTTTCAACGGCCAGCGACAGTCGACCTCCGCCACCTACCTGCAGCAGCGACCCGCCAACCTGACCATTCTAACCGGCACCCGCGTGCTGCGCGTTGGATTCCGGGGCAACAGGGCGACCGGCCTGGAGGTCAGCATTAACGGGATATCACAAACGATAAACGCCGAGCGAGAAATCATTTCCTGCCTCGGTGCGTTCGAATCACCGAAATTATTGATGCTGTCCGGTATCGGACCCGCCGCTCACCTGCAGGGACACGGTATCGAGCCAATCGTCGACTTAAGCGGCGTGGGTGAATCGCTGCAGGATCATCCCAACATGCCGTTAACCTTCGAGATCAACGATCGCAGCCTGAGCTTTGCCCGCTATCAACGTCTCGATCGCGCTATCTCGCTGGGGATGCGTTACCTGGTCAATAAAAGCGGCCCCGCTACTGGCCCGTTCTGGAGTACCGCGCTGTTTCATGCTTTCGATGGTGGCAACCTGCCCGACCTCGAGGTCTTCTGCACCCCGATGGTCGTCAGGGAGGGTGCCGGGGGTGCCGGCTGGAGCCTGCAAAATATTCTCAACCCGGGTCGCGCCATCCTGGCGCGCGGCAAAACGGCGGCCCCGGGCATACAGTTCGATATCAACCTGCTGCGACCTGAAAGCCGCGGCAGCGTGCGGCTTGCGTCGACTAATCCAGCCGATCATCCATTAATCGATCCGGGGTATTTCAGCCAGCAGCAAGACGTCGAGACCCTGATCGACGGGGTCGATCATATCCGCAAGCTGACGTCACGGCCCGCCCTGAGCAAGCTGGTCGGTGATGAAATTGCGGTGGGTCCGCAAGTAAAATCCAGATCGTCGATGGCAGCCGGGTTGCGGCAGCACATCACCACCGGGCATCACCCGGTTTCGACCTGCCGCATCGGCGCCGACGACGACGCACAGGCGGTGCTCGATGCGCAATTCCGGGTTCGCGGTGTAGAAGGTCTTCGTGTGGTCGATGCCTCGGCCTTTCCGGACCAGCTCAGCGGTAACCCAAACGCCGCGGTTATCATGATGGCCGAGCGCGCCGCCGATATGCTGCTGGACAGGCCGCAGCTGGAGCCCGCACAAATCTGACTAAAAGGGGTAACGGCGTTCTCTAGCTTCACCGCAATTTTCCGGGTCCCCGGTAATCCGGTTAATGGCCCGGCGGCAAAACAACTCGCTGGCGTTGAACCGGTTCACTGACCAGAACGCCAATCCGTCTTTGCTCTCCGCGCTGCAGCCGGTACGGCGGACGGGCATGGGGCCAGGCTATATTATCCAGCACCGCGATATCGCCCGGTTGCCACGGGATTGCAATCGAATACCGGGCGAATATCCGGGCCAGCGTGTCCAGGTCTTCGCTGGAAAACTCGGATCCGTCGGCATAGGTAACATGATAGGGTCGCTCGTCATTGGGCAGGCCGTTGTATGGCGGCCAGCCGTCAAAAGCCCGACCCAGCCGCGCCATCGACGTAAACAGCAGGTTGGCTCCCGTCCCGGGGTCATACTCGAAGCCGACCTCGCCGTAGGATACCTGCGCCGAGCCATCTTCGCGCCGCAACAGTTGCCAGTCCTTGTCCGCGCAGAAACACTCTAGCTCGCCCCAGTCAGAGATCTCGAAAGCTTCCTGCCAGCTCTTGGTACTGGGTATGCAATCCGGGTTGTCGGCGTCGGCAAAGTTTCTGATATAGCGAACTCCCTTTTCAAATATTCTTTGTCCGGTTTCGGTCTCCCAAACGTCTTCCGACACCCGCCGGTTATCGGCAATTACGGTTTCTCCACCGCTAGCGGGTATCTCGACACATCCAAACAGTATGTAACGCGGATAATAAGTCCAGAAGGACATTTCACAGTGCGGTTCGATGTTGGTGTAGTGTGGTTCGATACCAACCGACAGTGAAGGACATATCACAGTGCGGTTCGATGTTGGTGTAGTGCGGCTCGATACCAACCGACAGTACCCCGGCCCCCATCGGTTCGCGATGGCCGGTACCGCCGGTGTAATCCATTTGCGGCAGATCCAGCCGGTCTGCCCAGGCTGCCATTTCACTTAGCTCAGTCATGCCGGTGTTGCGCACTAGCGCGGCTCTTTCGACGTCCAGCTTGCGATGAATCTCGGCTATTGCTTCAGTTCGGCTACCAGCTGAACAATCGACCAGCAGGTCTTCCAGCGTAAACGGGTTATCCATGGTAAAAAATTAAAAGTTGGAAAATCATTATCCAGATTCAGTAAAGTTTCCGGTTAATTATTGTCAATCGAACTCCATGGGCCTGGTTAGTTTTTTGTGAGAGCCGGGGCAGAAAACAATAAACGACAGCGAGCCTACCATTTCATTGTGCCTCCCACAATACAATATCCGTTAGAGTGGAACGGCAGCTAAATCCGATCACATTGACCTGACAGATATCGACGATTGATCTGTCATCCTGGAATCCCCGTATACAAGTGTATGCAAAAAGATACGCTTTACTACGATGGTGCCTGTCCGCTGTGCCGGGGCGAAATCAACAAGCTGACAAAGTTCACAAAGGACAATCTGATCGTGGTCAACATTCATGATCTCGAAGCGGACGATCATGTGCCCGACAAGGAAACACTTCTATCCAGGCTGCATCTGAAAACCGCGGGCGGCCAGTGGCTTACGGGCCTGACCGCCAATATCCGGGCCTGGCATCACACCCCCTTCGGCAACCTGTGGCGCATGCTGAACTGGCCCGTGATCCGGATCTTCAGCAACTGGGCTTACGAGTTCTGGCTGCGTCGCCGTAACAACAGCGCAAAACAGTGCGCGGTTAACTAAACATACCTGCTCTTGACAAGCTTCACGCCTCGATCGATCCCCTCACGAGTGGAAATTTGCGGCTGATCAACCGATCACCCGTTGCCAGGTCTGTATCCAGGTAGGTATCGAGGGCCGGCATTTCATCGTAGGTCACGTCGTCTCCGAGCCAATTCACCGAGAGGGCGGCGCGTCTGCGGTCAAGACTGTTGCCCGGTGCACAATGAAAGGTAAATGAATTCCAGATCAGCATATCGCCCGGTTCCATCGCCGTGCTCAAAACCTCAATCCTCTTATCATTATCAATATCCGGTACCTCGGGGCGCTCCTTGCGAACGTGTCGGTAATCGTTATCCTTGTTCTCAAAATTCACGGCGCGATACAAAATCCTGGGTTGATGTGAGCCGCGATAAAATCGCAGTGCCGTCGATCGTGGAATCGGATCGAGCGCAACCCAGCTGTTGATCACCTTGCTGCCCCGCGCCGGGTAATAGGCATGGTCCTGGTGCCAGGGCGTCGCCGCATTCTTGCTGTGGGCTTCCTTGATCAGCAGAAAATCATAGTACAGGCACAGGTAGCGAGATTCGAGGAAAGGCCAGGCCAGGTCCGCGACGGGGCTGTCAAAAATGAAGCGCCTGAATGGCTCGACGTTTTGCCAGGCCTGTGAACTGACCGAGAACTGACCCTGGTCGCCCGCTTTTTTGACGACATCAAGATTGGTACTCGCACCCCGCAGCGCCTGCTGAATACCGAGTTCGATAACATCCAGCCA
>CALZHS010000318.1 GCA_945787265.1 uncultured Gammaproteobacteria bacterium
ATCTACCCGGTGTTCCGCGAATTTTTCAGGAAACAGGCGCAATGAGCGAGCCGATTTCGACCGGCGCCGAGTGGACCTTCGAGTTGATCGAGGAATATCACGCCGAGATAGCCGCGATTGCCGAGGAGTTCAAACTCGATACCTACCCTAACCAGATCGAGCTGATTACCGCCGAGCAAATGCTTGATGCCTACGCCAGCATTGGCATGCCCATCGGTTACAGCCACTGGTCGTTTGGCAAGCATTTTATTCGCAACGAACAACAGTACCGGCGCGGGCACATGGGACTGGCTTACGAGATCGTGATTAATTCGAATCCCTGCATTGCCTATTTAATGGAAGAAAACACGATGATGATGCAGGCGCTGGTGATCGCACACGCCAGTTTCGGACACAATTCGTTTTTCAAGGGCAATTACCTGTTCCGGGCATGGACCGATGCCGAGGCCATTATCGACTACCTGGTATTTGCAAAGCGCTATATCAGCGAATGCGAGGAACGTTACGGAATAGAGGAAGTCGAAAACCTGCTCGATTCCTGCCACGCGCTGCAAAATCATGGCGTCGACCGGTACAAGCGTCCTTACCCGATATCGATGCGTGAAGAAAAGGAACGGCTGAAGGAACGTGAAGCCTACCTGCAGTCACAGGTTAACGACCTGTGGCTTAAAACCATCCCGCAAAAAGAAACCGCGGAAGAAGATGTGACCCAGCCGAATTTTCCGGAGGAGCCGCAGGAAAACATCCTTTATTTCATCGAGAAGAATGCCCCCCTGCTTGAACCCTGGCAGCGCGAGGTGGTGCGTATCGTACGCAAGATTGGCCAGTATTTTTACCCGCAGCGACAAACCCAGGTCATGAACGAGGGCTGGGCCTGCTTTTGGCACTATCATTTGATGAATGCCCTGTATGACCGGGGCAGGGTAACCGACGGTTTTATACTCGAATTCCTGCAGAGTCACACCAACGTGGTCGCCCAGCCGGAATTCGATAGCCCCTATTTCAGTGGCATTAATCCCTACGCATTGGGTTACGCCATGATGACCGATATCAAGCGAATCTGTGTCGATCCGGAAGAGGAGGACCGAAAGTGGTTTCCCGACATTGCCGGGTCGAACTGGCAGGAAACGCTTGATTTCGCGATGCGTAATTTCAAGGATGAAAGCTTTATCTCGCAATTCCTGTCACCGCAACTGATCCGTGATTTCAAGCTGTTTTCAATACTCGATGACGAGGAGCGCACCGAACTCGAAGTGACCTCGATTCACAACGATGCCGGTTACCAGCATATACGTCAGGCGCTTTCCGACCAGTACAACCTGAGCATGAACGAACCCAATATCCAGGTCTTCAATGTTGATACCCGGGGCGATCGCACGCTCACCCTGCGTCATGTCCCGCACAATAAAGTCCCACTGGCGGATAATTGCGCGGAAGTGATGAAACATTTACGACGTCTGTGGGGATTTGGTGTCAGGCTGGAAACGCTCGACGCCGACGGCAATATCCAGAGTACCGAGGAGTGCGCAGCCTGAGAGCTGTCATCCTCCCTTGATCGGGGGCAGTAACACGATGTCGTCTTTTTCCTGGATCAGGATATCCGCGTAATTCTCTCGCGAAACCTTTTCATCATTCAGTATGACAATGTAAGGCTTGTTTTCCGGTATCGGAAGTTGCCGTAACAGGGTTTCGAGACTGGCGCCTTCATCGGTGCTGATTTTACACTTGTTGAAAGAGCTGCCGGCGGGCAGGAAGTGTCGTAGCCCGCCAAACAGGGTTACCGAGATGTCCATTTAGAAACCTGGCACTGCAAGCCGAACTCAATCGAGGCCAAGACGCTGCAACGTTTCCCTGGTCGGAACGCCCTCGCTATCCCATCCGTTTAACTCGTAGTACTCGGGAAGCATTTCGTCCAGTCGGCAGACCAGGCCCTTGCCGGTGCCGACATCGGCCGGTTCTTCCAGGATGCGCCTGGGCAGGGTGTCATCTTTTTTACCCAAACCGGCTTTAAGGTTGAACAATTTTTCCAGCACCCAGATTCGTTCGCCGGTTTCTTGCATGCGTTTCTCGCTGCTCCAGTCACTCTCACAGGCGGCATCGACCAGGGTACGATAGTCTTCCAGGCCCCAGCCACAGCCACCGGGAAAAAGACACAGCCCGCTTGAATCCAGAAAGGCGACGTCGCGCTGGGATTCGCACACGATTTTGGCCTTACCTGCGATTTCGGTGGTTTCAAAGTCGTGCCCGTAGGGATCGGCACGCAGATGACAGGCGCCGCGGTTACTGGTCGCGTAAGCGAGCCCCATGCCCTGCATTGAGCGCCCGTCGTAGGCGGCAAATTCCTGACCCTTGACCGTCATCGACAGGTCCGGTTGCCCGTATTTTTCGCACAGGCGTTTTGAGCCCATCGCGATATCGGCGCCGAAGCCTTCGCCCTTGCCAGTCAGTTCCGCGATCTGGCACAGCGCCTGCGCGGAACCAAACTCGAGCTTGATGCCGCCGGTAATTTTTTCGTCGATGGCACCGATGTCAAACAATTCCATGGCCGCGGCGATCGTGCCGCCCAGTGAAATCGGATCCATACCGTATTCGTTACAGATGAAACCTGCGAAGGTAGCGGCATCAATATCGTCAACGCCACAAGCCGAACCCAGCGCGTAGGCAGTTTCATATTCAAGGCCACCGGAGGCGCCATGGTACTCGGGCCTATCCTTGACCGAAAAATGAGTAGGATCGATTTTACAAATGCGCCCACAGCCGATTGTGCAACCGAAACAGGCGCCGTTGGTAACGATATTGGTATGACCGTTTTCGTTCGGCGTGTGCATGGCTTCAGGATTGAGCTTGTTGGCCCCTTCGAAACGCACGCTGCGGTTGTTGCGGGTCGGCAGGCTGCCGAAACCATTGGTGACGTCCATCATCGCCAGCGTGCCGTCGCGTGACATTTCGTCGCGGTCGGTCATACGCGCGTTTACTTCATTGACAATGCGATAGAATGCCTTCGGATCCCTGTTGCGCACACCCTTGGTGCCGCGTACCGCAATCGTCTTGATTTTCTTGGAACCCATCACCGCGCCTACGCCGGAGCGGCCGGCAGCGCGATGCTTGTCGTTAACCACGCAGGCGTAGCGGCACAGTGTTTCGCCCGCCTGACCGATTCCGGCAAACCGCATCAACGGATCCTGGTATTTCTTTGCCAGTAAATCCTCGGTTTCCCACACGGTTTTGCCCCAGATTTCGCCAGCGTCGCAGATTTCAACTTTTTCATCTTCGATATGCAGGTAGACTGGTTTGTCCGATACGCCCTCGATGATGAGTAAATCGTAACCCGCCATTTTCAATTCGCCGCCGAATTTA
>CALZHS010000319.1 GCA_945787265.1 uncultured Gammaproteobacteria bacterium
GCAGGATCAGGTCAGCGGTCTGCAGGTCTACCGCGACGGGTATTGGTACGACATCCCGACGGTTGCCGGCGCGATGGTAATCAATACCGGTGACATGATGCAGGTCTGGTCCAACGATATCTACAAGGCCGCCATTCATCGCGTGCTGGCGATGGATACCCGTGAACGTTACAGTATTCCCTTTTTCTTCAACCCGGCGGCAAGCTGCAAGGTCAGCCCGTTACCCTCGGTGATCGGAGCGCAAAACCCGAGTCGCTATCATGCGATCGAGTGGGGCAGTTTTCGGGGCAAGCGTTCCGACGGTGACTATGCGGACTACGGTACCGAGGTTCAGATTTCCCAGTACCGTAAATAGTATCAATTTTCGAATCGGCGAATTCCATAGCAGCAGATGAGTCGTTATCGCCCCCCGGGACCTGAAAAATCACCCTATATCACGCGCGCCGGTATGCAGGCGCTGGAAGCCGAGCAAACGGCGATCTGGCAAAAGCGCCGCGAAGTTGTTGCGGCCCTGTCGGCCGCCGCCGCCGAGGGTGATCGCTCGGAAAACGCCGAGTATATCTACCGCAAAAAGGAGCTTCGTGAACTCGATCGTCGGATTCGTTACTTGCAAAAACGCATGCCGGAGCTCAATGTGGTCGATCAAAAGCCGGCAAGCTCGGAGCGGGTATTTTTTGGTGCCACGGTCAAGCTCGAAGACGAGGACGGGGCGACAGTCACCTACCGGATCGTAGGCCCAGACGAATTTGATCACGCGCAAAGCTATATCAGCGTCGACTCACCACTGGCGCAATCGTTGATGAAACGCGAACTGGGTGACGAGGTCGAAGTGGAGGTGCCAAGGGGACGACTGGTTTACACTATCGTCGATATTAGCTACTGATCAACGAGTCGCGACAATGAAGATTACCAGGTTTAAAACCACGCTGGTCGACGTGCCGCTGCAGCGGCCGATCGCGACCTCCATCCACCAGATAAAAAGCATTGGTTTCGTGCTGCTGGAACTCGAAACTGACGAGGGGCTTGTCGGCGAAAGCTGTGTGCTGACATTAAATGCCGTGCGCATCAACGCACTGCATGAAATGCTGCTCGGTTTCGCGCACCAGGTCGAGGGACGTGACCCGCATTTTATCGGCGCCATCTGGCAGGATATCTGGAACGAACTGAATCCTATAGGTCAAAAGGGCTTTTCAATTGCGGCACTCACCGCGATCGATACCGCCTGCTGGGACCTGGTGGGCAAGGCCGCCGGGTTGCCCTTGCACAAGATATTCGGTGCCTGTCGTGAACGGATAAAAACCTATGCCAGCGGTGGGCTGTGGCTATCGCAGCCGATCGATAGCCTGGTTGCAGAAGCCGCTGAGCTGATCGACAGCGGATTCCGTGCCGTGAAGATTCGCCTCGGCAAGCCGAGCCTGCGCGAAGATGTCGAGCGCGTGGCCGCGGTGCGAGATGCTGTTGGCCCCGGGATCGAGTTGCTCGCCGATGCCAACCAGGCACTCTCGGTAAAGCACGCCATTCGTCTGGGCCGGGAGCTCGAGGAATTCGAGCTTGCCTGGTTCGAAGAACCGGTGGTTTACCATAATCTTGTCGGCTGCGCCGAGGTGCGAGCGGCGCTCGATACGCCGATCGCGGCCGGTGAGACCGAGTATACGCACCTGGGTATGCGCGATATTCTCGAATCTGGGGCTGTCGATGTTTTGATGCCCGATCTGCAGCGCATCGGTGGCTTGAGCGAAATGCGCCGGGTTGCTGCACTTGCACTTGCCTACGAGATTCCGATCTCGACGCATATCTTTACCGAGTACAGCCTGTGTATTGCCGGCAGTGAGTCCAACTGTATTTCGGTTGAACATATGCCCTGGTGTGCTGCGCTGTTTAACGAGCAAATGGAACTCACCGACGGCATGATTACGATTCCGGAGCGCCCGGGTACCGGCTTCAGTTTTGACAAAGCGGCAATAAAGCGTTTTAGTGTCTGATTATGGTGACACCCGGGAAGAGCAAGTATTTCGGCAGGGAGATCAGGCAGTTACTGCTGTTTGCCCTGGCGTTGCTTTGCCTGAATCCGGCGCATGCCTTTCTCAATCGCAGCTATAGCACGCTTGAAGAATCAGTCACTTTCAATGGCGACTTCATCGATATCCTGCAATCGGGAAAATTACGTATTCTGTTAACACGTGATTTTTCGAGCGTAGATTACCTGCCACGGCGAGCATCACCGCAGGCCGAGCAGCAGCGTATCGCCGAAGAATTTGCGCTGTCGCATGGCCTGATTCCGGAACTGGTGATCGTCGATAACTTTTCCAAGCTGATTCCGGCACTGGAAGGAGGCCTCGGCGATATTATCGTCGACAACCTGACGATTAATGATCAACGGCTTGAGAAAATTTCATTCTCGGTGCCGGTCGATCACGTTAACGAGCAGGTGGTCGTGGCCAAAAACAACAAGTCAATACAACGTGTGCGCGATCTGAATGGCAAGCGGGTGATGGTAAGCCGCGACTCGACTTTCTGGCATGCGCTCAAGTGGCTCAAGGATAACAGGTACCCGGAGATCGAAATCCTGGAAACACCCGACGGCGTTCAAATCGAAAACGTGCTTGACTATCTCGCTACCGGAGAGATCGACGCAACAATCGTAGATAGCAACCTGGTCGAGATATACGCTTCTTTTCGCGATGACATTCGCGTGGCGAGCAACTTCAGCAGCCAGCGCGATATTGGCTGGGGAGTGCGCAAGAATGCACCGCGGCTGGTCAGCGAAATCAATCGCTATTTACAGCTCGAGCTACATACCGACGATCTGGAAAGCCGATTTATCGGTGACCTGGACGAGATCAAGAAACGCCGTGTGCTGCGCGTTCTGCTGCGCAACAACGCCGCGTCCTATTTCCTCTACCGCGGCGAGCTCATGGGATTCGAGTACGAGCTCGCGCGCGAGTTTGCCAACTACCATGGCTTGCGCCTGGAAGTGGTAGTGCCGCCGGGTTATCGCGAATTGACGAGCTGGCTGCTTGAGGGCAGGGCAGACATTGCACTCGGATTTCTCGAGCCAGATGATTTGCAGCGTCGACTCGGTGTTGACTATTCAGATCCCTATCATTATGCGAAGCAACATATCGTGGTGCACAAAGAAGATAATGCCACAGCTTTATCCGAACTGGATGGTAGGACTATTCATGTACGCCAGAACAGCCATTACTGGAAGCGACTTTCCCGGTTGCAGCGCCAGGGCGCGGGCTTCAGCCTGCGCGCCGCCGATGATAACGTTGAAACCGAGCAATTGATTCAGCTAGTCGCGCAAGGCAAGTACAGGGCGACCATGGCCGACGAG
>CALZHS010000320.1:0-2137 GCA_945787265.1 uncultured Gammaproteobacteria bacterium
GCGATATCTACTCGATTGGGGGTACCCACCAGGCGGTCAGAATACTACTCGATCCGGTACGACTAGCGGGATTTAATATCGACCTCGAGCAGGTAAAGGCCGGTATCGTTGCCGCCAACCATTCTCGCGATGCGGGTAACCTGGTGCGTGACAATCGTGAAATCAACCTGCAATCCGGAACCTTTTTAAGTGATCCCTCCGAGATCCAGGACCTGATTATCGGCTTGTCGGACGGGGTTCCGATAGCGCTAGGTGATATCGCGACCATCGAAGTTACACCTACCCAGGCCAACCAGTTCGTCTGGTTCGGAACCGGACCGGCGGCGGCAGACAAGGGGATTAGCGTGAGCGGCCAGTTCCCCGCGGTAACGCTGGCCATTGCCAAGAAACCCGGCAGTAACGCAATCGAGGTGGCCGACGAGGTCATTGGCAGAATCGACCAGTTACGCGGCATCGTGATTCCAGAAGGTGTCGAAGTTACGGTAACGCGTAACTACGGTGCTACCGCCAACGAAAAAGCGTTGACCCTGATTCAAAAACTGGTGTTTGCAACCGCCGTCGTTGTTCTGCTCGTCGTGGTCACGCTTGGCTTGCGCGAGGCCTTTATCGTCGGAGTCGCCATAGTGGTTACCCTCGCGATGACCCTGTTTGCGTCCTGGGCCTGGGGCTTTACCTTGAATCGTGTTTCGCTGTTCGCCCTGATTTTCTCGATCGGCATCCTCGTCGATGACGCCATCGTAGTGGTCGAAAATATCCATCGACACATGCAATCCGGTAAGCTCAGCCTGGCCGAGGCCATTCCGATTGCGGTAGATGAAGTCGGTGGGCCGACGATACTGGCGACCTTTGCCGTGGTCGCGGCGTTACTGCCGATGGCATTCGTGACCGGGTTAATGGGACCGTACATGAGCCCGATTCCAATTAACGCCAGCATCGGGATGCTGATCTCGCTCGCCGTCGCCTTCATTGTAACCCCCTGGCTCAGTTTGAAGCTTTTAGCGCACAAGGCGCATGCCGCCACGGAAGAAGGGGCAGGGGACCAGGCGCTGTACCCGTTGTTCAAGCGCCTGTTTGATCCGTTACTGGACGATACCCGGGGGCGACGTAATCGCTGGTTACTGTTACTCGTGATTATTTTACTGATCCTGGGTTCGCTCAGTCTTGCCGGATTCAAACTGGTAGTACTGAAGATGCTGCCGTTCGATAACAAGTCGGAGGTTCAGGTGATTGTAGACATGCCCGAGGGTAGCAGCCTCGAGCAGAATGCCCGGGTGATCGCCGAGCTCGGCGACATGATCGCAACCGTGCCGGAGGTGACCGATTACCAGGGCTACGTGGGAACCGCGGCGCCGATAAATTTCAACGGCCTGGTGCGCCAGTATTACCTGCGTGCCGCATCAAACCTGTCCGATATCCAGGTTAACCTGCGGCACAAGTCGAAGCGTGATCGTAAAAGCCACGACATCGCCCTGGCACTGCGCGAGCCGCTGCAGCGCATAGGCGATGCCTACGGCGCAAACGTCAAAATTGTGGAGGTCCCGCCCGGTCCGCCGGTGCAGGCGCCGATCGTGGCCGAGATTTACGGCATCGATTACCCGGGGCAGATACAGGTTGCCAGGGATATCCGAAAAGTCCTGCAGCAGACTCCCGGCATTGTCGATATCGATGACAGCAGTGAATCCGAGTCCGAGCGCTGGGTGCTGGTAGTCGACCGCGCCAAGGCGACGCGCCTCGGTTTAAACCAGGCCAGCATCGCGAATGCCGTTGCGACGCTGGTCAACGGCGAGGACGTGGGTTACCTGCATCGGGATAACCTGAAATACCCGGTGCCGTTGCGACTCGAGCTTTCCGAGGGGGGTAAGGCGGACATCATCAGCGTGCTGTCACTCAAACTGCGTTCGCGTAACCAGGAACTGGTGCCGCTGTCCGAGGTGGTGACCCTGCTCGAGACCCGAAACGAAAACAGTATCTATCATAAAGACCTGTTGCCGGTCGTTTTTGTCACCGCCGATATGGCCGGTGAGCTTGATAGTCCACTCTACGGTATGTTCGAGGTAATGCAGCAGCTCAAGCAGGAAATCGTTTCGCCACTGCTGGACACGCCGATTCAGCAATACATGGTCGAGCAACCCGATAA
>CALZHS010000320.1:2163-5500 GCA_945787265.1 uncultured Gammaproteobacteria bacterium
GACATGGGGATTGCTTACTCGGTCGGCTTGCTGATGATTTACCTGCTGGTGGTCGCGCAGTTCAAATCCTACTCGGTTCCGCTTGTTATCATGGCGCCGATCCCACTCACCGTGATCGGAGTGCTGCCTGGCAACGCGCTGCTGGGCGCGCAATTTACCGCGACTTCGATGATCGGCATGATAGCGCTGGCGGGCATTATCGTGCGTAACTCGATTCTGCTAGTTGATTTTATCAATGAACAATCGGCGAGCGGAATGGCCTTCAAGGAGGCCGTCATTCAGGCCGCCGTGGTGCGGGCGCGGCCGATAGCGCTGACCGCACTGGCGGCGATCCTGGGCGCCCTGTTTATTCTCGATGATCCGATTTTCAGTGGATTGGCGATTGCGTTGATCTTCGGCATCCTGATTTCTACCTTGCTGACCCTGGTGGTCATTCCAATGCTTTACTACACCCTGAAATACAAAGAGTACAGCTAGGTAAGGTTCTCCAGCCGTCGAATTGGTGCCGTGAGTTGGTGTTAAAAATATGCACCCGGGGCATTAATTCATGGTATAGGTGCTTTCGATTTTTCCTGGATATCAACCTCAATCCCGTTGAGTGCGTAGGATCATGGTGACCGCAATAGTCGATAGTGCCGATAGACCAGCGCTGGGTATCGTAATGATGCTCACGGGCATCGCCGCTTTTGCGGTGATGGACGCGACCATCAAGTGGTTGACCGCCGATTACCCGGTGGCGCAGGTAGTCGCGCTGCGGAGCTGGTTTGGCTTGCCCCTCCTGGCCTTGTTCGCACTGCGCGGCGGCGGTTTGAAGTCACTTGCATCAAGGCGCCCGCTGGCTCACTTCGGGCGTTACCTGCTGGTCCTTGGGCTGAGTTTCAGCTTTTTCTGGGCGCTTTCGCAAATGAAACTGGTGGATGCGATAGCGATCACTTTCGCCGCACCGATTTTTATTACGGCGCTTTCGGTTCCGTTGCTGAAGGAAGCGGTAGGCTGGCATCGCTGGCTCGCGATCGGTATCGGATTTTGCGGTGTGTTGGTCATGTTGCGTCCCGGTATTGGAGTTTTTCAGTGGGCTGGCCTCGTCGTTATCGGCAGTGTCGTGTTTTATGCCCTGCTCATGATTACCACCCGGGCCTACAAGGCCACCGAGCACACGGCGGCGTTAATGCTTTATCCGCAGCTGGGTATGTCGTTAACCGCGGTGATATTTGCACCTTTTTTCTGGGTGACGCCCACACTCGGTGACCTGGGCCTGTTCGCTCTCGCGGGCATGTTCGGCAGTGTTGGAATCATGTGTCTGACCCATGCGTTTCGACTGGGACCGGCAGCGGTCATCTCGCCGTTTGAATATTCCGCGCTGATCTGGGCAACCCTGATCGGTTACCTGGTGTGGGGAGAATTGCCGGATGTCTACACGCTGGCCGGCGCCGTCATCGTGATTTCGAGCGGGCTCTATATCATTTATCGTGAGACCATCAAGGTAGGACGCGCGCGACCGAAATTACCGAGCATGAGTCCCGACGACACCGGCCAATAAGACGGCAATCAATTGTCGGCGGGTACCGCAATGATGAAGAGGACCGCGTAGTCCTGCTTGTTGCAGCCAGGTACGGGCGGCATCGGAGCCCCCGGAGTTACGCGAAATGCCTGTTTTGGCGCACTGGCCGGCGAGCACGAATTGTCAGCACCCGCCGGGGTGTAACGCGCGGAGCGGCAGGGCAGGTGCGTGACGTCATAGAGTTTTGTCCCGTTGGCGAGCTCCCAGCGTTTGACGCCGTTTTCATCTGCAGGGTGAATGGTGAGCATGCTCACCGCTTCACGGTCACCGGTAACGATATACTTGCCGACCGGTAGCGGGAAAGTCGGCTTCTCCATGATCAGGCCGTTTTCCTCCAGCCACCAGTCGCTGCGGTCGAATTCCCACTGTGCCGGCGCGACGCCACCCGCGGCTTCCAATTGTTGAAAATTGTTCAGCCGAACACCTCGTGGGCCCGGGTCCACGCGCCACAGACCCCAGGTTTCGGCTCCGGTACCGGAGGATGCATCCGGATCACCCAGTGCCGCGATGAATTGCGTGGGTATGCGCTTGAAGATCGTCTGGTCATCGCCGTTAGCCGCTACCGGCCGCCACATGGCCGCCAGCAGAATAATAATGATGAGCGTAAGAAGGGTATTGATGACCAGATCCGGTGCGCTGCGAGCGGGTGCCGGCAATGCTGCTTCACAAGCAACCATTTTTTCACCGACTGCAGCGTTTTCTGAGGTCATATTGGAGTTTGAGGTCAGCATCCTTGGAATTAATGTTTTCATAATATCACGATACGCCGAAATCGACGGATTGGATCACGCGGGCAATCTTTAAAAACAAATCGGCATTGTCTGGACCTTCTCAGGCTGGCAACATTTTCCCGTAATGCGGACACGCACTGTGCCTTATCAAATCCATGCTCCAAAAACAGTCAGAAAGGGGTAACCGGGATTTAATCTAATAGCTCAGATAAAGGCTTGTTTGCTACCATGATCAGTGTATTTGTAATGAGTAACTATTATGAAAGAAACCTTTTCAAGATTTGAAATCAACCCGGCCGCCGGAATGCTGCCCTCAAGTTTTACCTCACCGGATTCGTTTACCACGGACGACAAGACGGAGGTAAACCATTTTTATTATTCCACCGATGACGAAAGTATTTTGACCGGTGTATGGGAATGTGCGCCCTGTAAAGAAGTTTACGATGCATACCCAGCGCACGAAATGATGACGATTTTATCGGGCTCGGTCACCCTGACCAGTACCGACGATGGCAGATCTGAAACATTTACTGCCGGCGATACCTTTTTTGTCGCCAAAGGCACACGTTGCACCTGGGAGATCACCGAGACCTTGCGCAAGTTTTATTTTATTGCGGCCTGAAGTGCTCGGACAGGCTGGTTCCAATATAGAGTAGCAACCAGCAAGACCGAAAGGTTTGATTGCCAATACACTTAGTGGGAATGCATCATTGATTGCTGCGGTTCATTTCAAAACCGTTTGCTTGGAAGTAACGCTGTTGCGCCGGGGTGATGACTGTTTGTCTACGTATGGAATAGTGCGTGCAGACGACAAATACAAACCAGGTAGCCGTTACAAACGGCTACCTGGCGGGATACTGGTTGGTTAGGCCATGACCTGGCTCAGGTATCTTTCCACTTATCGTAGTGGCCGCAGCCGGAGCCGTGGTCACCATCTTGCGAAGCGCCGGAACCGGCATTCGCGGTGCCAATCGTGAAAAACAGAGCCAGGGTAAAGCTGACGAGGAGTGCTTTCATGGTTCCTCCTGTTAAAGGCTGAGAGCCC